>CAYFQS010000283.1:0-5245 GCA_964345245.1 uncultured Planctomycetaceae bacterium
GTGATCGGCTTCGTCACCGCCGGCGGACTGTTCGCCGCGATCGGCATCGCCGCTCCCTTCCTCGCCGGCCTCGCCGCCGCCCTGCTCGCGGCGGGGCTGCTGGCCCTCTCACTGTTCCGCGCGCCGCCGTCGCGGGTTTGAGCCACACCCCGCGGTGGGCTACCTTGTGGGGCCCGCCAACAGAAAGGATGCTCACCGTGGACAACCGCCAACGCTGGCAACGATTCCTGCAGCATGTCTGCCGATGTGACGAGATCGGCCTGACCCTCGACATCAGCCGCATGAACTTCGACGACGGGTTCTTCGACCGCATGGCCCCCGCGATGGACCGGGCCTACAAGGAAATGACGCGGCTCGAAAGCGGGGAGAAGGTCAATCCGGACGAGACCGACGACCTCGGCGAGCCCGGCCGCATGGTCGGCCACTACTGGCTCCGGGCGCCCCAGCTTGCCCCGACCGACGAACTGCGTCAGCAGATCGAGCAAACGCGCGACGCGGTGTTGCGGTTTGCCGACCAGGTCCACCGCGGCGAGATCGCGGCCGAGAACGGCCGACAGTTCACCGACCTGCTCGTGATCGGCATCGGCGGCTCGGCTCTCGGGCCGCAGTTCGTGTCCGACGCCCTGGCCGACCGCGAGCGCGACCGGCTGCGCGTGCGTTTTTTCGATAACACCGACCCCGACGGGATGCAGCGAACGCTCAAGGAGATCGGCCCCGCCCTCACAACGACGCTGCACGTGGTGATCTCCAAATCCGGAACCACCCCGGAAACGCGAAACGGCATGATCGTCGCCCGCGAGGCGTGCGAGGCGATGGGCCTGACCTTCGCCCGGCACGCCGTGGCCGTGACCGGCGTGGGCTCGGAACTCGACGGGACGGCGGAGAACGAGGGCTGGCTCGCCCGTTTCGCGATGTGGGACTGGGTCGGCGGGCGGACGAGCGAGACCAGCGCCGTCGGCCTGCTCCCCGCCGCCCTGCAGGGCATCGATGTCAAGCAACTGCTGACCGGGGCCGCGGCCTGCGATGTGCTCACCCGCCAGGCCGACACCGCCCGCAACCCCGCCGCCCTGCTCGCCCTGATGTGGTACTACGCCACCGACGGACGCGGCGAGCGCGACATGGTCATCCTGCCCTACCGCGACCGCCTGCTGCTGCTCAGTCGGTATCTCCAGCAACTCCTCATGGAGTCGCTGGGCAAGAGGGAAGACCGGAGCGGCAACGTGGTCGAACAGGGCATCGCCGTTTACGGCAACAAGGGCTCGACGGATCAACACGCCTACGTGCAACAGCTTCGCGACGGCGTGAACAACTTCTTCGTGACCTTCATTGCCGGGCTCGATGACGGCGGCGACATCATCCGGGTCGACGATGACGCGACGTCCGGCGACTACCTGCGGGGCTTCATGCTGGGCACGAGGCAGGCCCTGGCCGACGTCGGCCGCGAATCAATCACCATCACCGTGCCGAAGGTTGAGGCGTATCACGTCGGCGTGTTGATCGCCCTTTACGAGCGGGCGGTCGGATTCTACGCGGCGCTGATCAACATCAACGCCTACCACCAGCCGGGCGTCGAGGCCGGGAAGAAGGCGGCCAAGGGCGTGCTGGAACTTCAGCGGCTGGCGATGGACTGGCTGGGTAAGCAGGACGAGGCGGTGACGGCCGAGCAGATCGCCGAGGGCATCGGCCAGGGCGAACACGTCGAGACGATCTGGCACGTCCTGCACGGTCTTGCGGCCAACGGGCGCGGCATTGAGCCCGACACCGACGCCCCGCCCGACAGGCAGACGTTCCGGTCCACCGCGTAACACCGGCGGTGCTTACGTGTGGTAGTCAGCGTTGATGGTGATGTACTCGCGGCTGAGGTCGGCGCCGAGCACGACCGCGCGGCCGTCGCCGAGACCGAGGTCAACCGCGATCTCGACGTCGTCCGCCGCCATCTTCCGGCTCACCGCCGCGGGGGTAAACCGGGCCGGTTCGCCATTGCGAAACACCGGCGTGCCGGCGAGTTTGACATTCAGCCGCGCGGGATCGACGCGAGCGGGCGACTTGCCCACCGCCATGACGATGCGACCCCAGTTCGGGTCGCGGCCGTGCACCGCCGTTTTCACCAGCGGCGAGTCGGCGATCGCCCGGGCGACTTTCAGCGCGTCCGGCTGCGACGCCGCCCCGCTCACAGTCACGCGGATGACGTGCCCCACCCCTTCGCCATCCGCGACGATCTGGCAGGCCAGCGACTGACAGACCTCGGTCAGCGCCGCGACAAAGCGCTCATGCTCACGGTCCGGCCCGCGTATCGCCGCGGCGCCCGATGCCCCGGAGGCCATGATCGCCACCGTGTCCGACGTGCTCGTGTCGCTGTCGATGGTCAGCCGGTTGAAGCTGGCGTCGGCGTTGACCGCCTGCTTCAGGGCGGCGCGAAGCAGCGTCGCGCTCACGTCGGCGTCGGTGGTGAGAAAGCCGAGCATGGTGGCCATGTTCGGGGCGATCATGCCGGCGCCCTTCGCGATGCCGCCGACGTGAACGGGCGTGCCGGCGATGCGGACCCGGGCGTGGGCCGCCTTCGGGCGGGTGTCGGTGGTCATGATGGCGTTGGCCGCCGCCGCGTCGGCGTCGGCCCCGCGGGCGAGTTGCGGGACGAGCCGGCCGATGCCGAGCACGATCTTCTCGATGGGCAGGAACTGACCGATCACGCCCGTCGAGCACGGCAGGATGTTACGCGGATCGCCCCCCACCGCGTCGGCCGCGGCCTGGCACATGGCGATGGCGTCTTCCTCGCCCCGCCGGCCGGTCGCGACATTCGAGATCCCGGAGTTGCAGACGAACGCGCGCAGCCGCCCGCCCCTCATGTGCCGCCGGCCGACGGTCACCGGCGCGCCGACCACGGCGTTGCGGGTGAACACCGCGGCGGCGCGGGCGGGCTGGTCGGCGATGATCAGGGCGAGGTCCGGTCGGCCGGAGTCCTTGATTCCGCAGGTCCCGCCGGCCGCGCGAAAGCCCGCCGGCCGCGTGATGCTGTGCGGATTGTCTGCCATGGGAGAACTCACGCTACTGCGGGAGGAGGAAAGGGTTGTTCTCCGGCCCGCCGCGGCCGCCGAACCCCTCCGGCACCAGGGCCACCCCCACGCTCGTCGAATCATCCACCGAATCGTAGTTGAACGTCACGAGCAGCAGCGTCCGCGGCATCCGCCGCGTGAGCGTCATTGAAAACACGCGACTGTCGTTGCGGTCGAGATCGTAGGAGTGGGCCACGCTCACGTGGTACTTTTTGGTCAGCAGGTAATCCACGCCGTAGCGGATGACGCTCGTATCGAGGTCGTCGATGGATCGCACTTGTACGAAGCTGGACAGACGCGGCGTGTGGTCGAGCCCGAGCCCGACGTTCCACCGTTCGACCTCCGAGGAGTCAAAGCTGTACCAGACATTACCGAGCAGGGCGAGGGTGTCGCTGACCTGCCAGGCGGTTTCGGAGAAGAAGTGATCGCCGGTGAGGGAGAGCTCCGGGCGATGGTCGAAGAAGCGGGCCACGCTGGATTCCCGCTGCGTCGGCGTGTCATCGACGATGAAATCGGTGTCGACCCGCAGCACATCCACGCTGTGCCAGTGGCCGGGGCCGCCGCGCTGAGTCTGGAGGGTGTTGCGCAGGCCGAATCGACCGCTGAGTCCTTCGGTGATCGATTCGACGCCGTAGTCGTACACGGGCAGATCGGCCTGGTCGATCGAGGAATCGGCGAAGAACAGGTTCACCGACGGTTCAATCACGTGACGGAGCCGATGCAGGTCGAGCAGTCGGCTTTCCACGTCAGGATAGGTTCTCGCCAGCGAGGTGTGGAGCTTGACGCCGGTCGCGCCCCAGAAACGGACGGCGTCGCTTTCGCCGGCGAACGCGGCGAAATCATCGTCGTAGCCGGTAACCCGGCCCACGACGTAAGGAACCACGTTGATCGCGTAGGGCGCGTCGCCGAAGGGGCGCACGGTCAGGGGCAGGGCGAGTTCCTGGCGGGTGTCGCCCCGCAACCGGCTGCTGTCCGGCAGGCCGGCCCCGATCTGCTCGTCCCTGATCCGCGTGTTCTGCGGGTTGGCCGACATGATCCCCAGCAGCGCGGTGGCTTCCGCCGCGCTGAACCCGTGATCGCCCGGCGTGGTCTCGGGCAGGTTCAGGTCCAACACCGACACGCGGTTCTCGCTGTACCACGTCAGCGTGTCATCAAACAAGGGCGTGGCGATCCGGTGGTAGGCGATTTCCGGGGACTTATCGACGGTGTAGCCGGGCACGCCCGGCGTGCCGGCGGTCTGCAGCCGCGGCGTTTGCGGCACGAAGTCGAGCAGGTCATGCTTCACCTGAAACGTAAACGCGGCATCGTCCTCCTGATGCTTCAAGTAGACATGCGTTTCGTACTCGAGGCCCGTGTTGGCCTCGCTGGTGAAGAATTCCTCGAGGAACGTCGGGTCGCTGACCCACGCCGCCTCCAGCGTCATCTCCCAGTCTTCGCTCAGGTAGTGCCGGTGCTGCAGACGAACCTTGCCGCGATGCTCGGTGGGCGGCTCCACATCATCGCGACCGCCGGGCGAATCCTCGCCGACGTCGTACAGGTAGTAGCCGTCGAACTCACCAAACGCCCGGTCCACGTCGTACCGGGCGTCGATGCCCGTCCCGGCGCCGCGCTCGCTGAACCCGTCCACGCTCAGCGTCGCGTCGAACCCGTCCGGCGCCCCGATGTTGGTCAGGGCGAACAGGTCCCACTCGGTCTTGACCACCACGCCGTCGTCGCTGTTGTGGCCGACTCGCACGGAGCGGATCGGCGGGTCCACCGCCTTGCCTTTCATCCCCGGCCAGTAGAACACGGGCAGGTTGCCGATCCGCGGCGTGACGCCGGACGCCTCGTAGGCGTACGTCGTGCCACCCTCACGCGTCGGCTTCTCGGAGATTCGCAGTTCATCCACACCGACCGCGAAGTGCGGCTCGTGGAACTCGCTCGTGCTGAGCACCGCCTGATTCGCCGACCACTCCCGCAGCGAATGCTGACGCAGGCGTTCCGCCCGCACGTAGATCGGGACCTTGCGGCGGGGTTCCCAGGTGTAGAACACCGCGTTGAGCACCAGCGCCCGGTCGCCGCGGAAGTCGTAGAACACGCGCGGCCCGCGGAGCGTGTAGTCGCCGTCGGTCACCACGGCATTGTCTTCGAGATAGACGCCGGTGATCTCGGCGGCTTCGAGCATTCGCATGCCCGGCTCGGCCGAGTCTTCG
>CAYFQS010000284.1:0-5227 GCA_964345245.1 uncultured Planctomycetaceae bacterium
ACCGGCACGTACACGGTGACGATGACCCACACCCCGCCGGGCCGGCCGGCGACCACCCGCGCCTGGCCGCTCGTCGTCTTCCCCGTCGAGCATCTGGAGGGCGAGTTCAAGGCCGGCGACCGCGCTGACTACGGCGAGATGCTCGCCGACACCGACCGGGCGAGCTTGCCCACGCGGAACCTGCTCGAGCTGGCGCACTTCTTTGATGAGCGAGGCCAGCGGAGCGAGGCGATCGCCGCCGCCGAGGCGGTGATCGAACGCGGCGATGCCGAACGACCGACGAAGTTCGCGGCGCATCTGCTCGCCGCCGGCGATGCCGGGCTTCGCGAGAACGTCTGGCGATTCACCGGCGACACCCGCCGCGCCGCCGCGATCGCCGATCATCTCGAATCCGCCCGCGGCCTCGCCGACTCGCCGGTCAACCAGATGATCGTGCTCGCCCGGCTCATCCGCCATCTCGGGGTCAATCGCGCCGACCTGCCCGCCGCCGAATCGCACTACGAGCAGGCGGAACGGATCGTCCAGGAGGTCGGCATGACGCCCCGGCTGAAGCGGGCCTTCCGCGACGCCACCATCGCCGCCGGCGACGCCCACCTCTTCGCCGACCAGCCCGACCGCGCCGGCGAGGACTACCGGACCGCCGAGGCCCTGTCCGATCCGGTGGTCCCGAAGCAGGTCCGGGCGGCGAAGGTCGGCGGGTATCCGGAGACCATCGAGCAGCACCTGGGCGAAGGCCGACTCGACGACGCCGGCGCCGTGATCTACGACTGGCACAGCGCCTTTCCGTCGGAGCAGTTGCGGGGCGAGGTGCTGATGTACATCGGCAAGCAGGCCCTGGCGAAGGGCCGGCCGGCCGCCGCGATCACGCCGCTCCGTCTCGCCGTGCGCCTCGCCGAGGGCGCGGTGTTCGAGCCCGAGGCCCGCTGGCGGCTCGCCGAGGCGTATCGCGCGTCCGGCGAGGCCGACGCCGCCCGCGCCGCGCTCCACGCCCTCGTCGAGACCAGGGTCGCCAGCCCCTACCGCGATCGTGCCATCGAAGCCCTGAAGCCGGAGTAGCTGCAATGCCGCATCGGTTGACAAGGAGCTCACCGTCTTTCGAGGGTTTTACCGTCGGCCTCGGAACGGAGTGGAGGGCCGACCGTGCCGCCCCGACGCCTGCCGCATCCAATGAATTGTCCAAGCATTACGGGAGCCAGCCCATGACCTGCCGATTCTCCATCATCGCCATCGTCGCCCTTGCTGCGACCGTCGCCTTCGCCGGTCCGTCGAAGAAGCCCGACGCCCCGCGCCTGCCCGAGGAGAAGGTCGTCGACCAGCCGCCGGCCGAGAACGCCGAGAACCTGATCCGCAACGGCGGGTTCGAGAAGCCGGCCGAAGACGGCACCCACCCCGCCCACTGGCAGCAGGTCGACAACCTCGTGTTCTTCTGGACCACCGACCCGCAGGCCCCCGACCGCGGCAAGGTGATCAAGATCGACACCGATGTCTACCAGAAGCAGGCCTACCAGTGGTGGAAGGACCGGTTCGTCCACGGCAGGCCCCTGGCCGAGGCGCCGGAAAAGACGCCGACCTCCGGCCCGAAGTTCAACACCATCGGCGGGCTCGACGGCGGGTTCTACTGGTCCGAGTTCATTCCGGTGAAGTACGGCCGGGCGTACAAGGTCTACGTCGACGCCAAGGGCCCCGGCGCGAAGGTCTTCATCCGCGGCTACGTGAAGAAGGTGCCGCTGTCCTTCGCCGACGAGATGGCCAGCGTGCAGGAGCAGTTCCGCATCGCCCGCGGCGAGCCGCTCGAGGACGAGCACGGCCGGCCGATCAAACGCCGCATGCGCTACATCTACCAGACCTGGTTCCCCGTCGGCGGCGACAAGGAGTGGCACACCTACACCCATAACAAACCCCGCCATCCCACCGGTCGCGAGATCACCGAAGACGTCCGCTTCATCCGCATCGAACTCTATCCCTACTGGCCCGCCGCCACGTACTGGTTCGACAACATCCGCGTGATCGAAGTCGACCCCGTCCGAGACGTGGCCAAAGAGACCGCCGAGGAAGCCGACTTCGAAGAAGGCAAAGTCGTCAAATAGTCCCGGCAGCAACCCAGCCAAGATCTGAGCAGCCGGCGCCAACACAGGGCGAAGCCGAGGTCTGAGCAGCGAGCGTCAGCAAAGGGCGAAGCCGAGGTCTGAGCAGCGAGCGTCGGCAAAGGGCGAAGCCGAGGTCTGAGCAGCGAGCGTCGGCAAAGGGCGAAGCCGCGGTCTGAGCAGCCAGCGCCAACACAGGGCGAAGCCGAGGTCTGAGCAGCGAGCGTCAGCGAGCGACGAAGACCCGGATTGCCCCCGAATTGCCGCCCGGATTGCCGCCCGGATTCCCCCAGCTTGCCCCGCGCCCCCCTTCTCCCCGCGCCCATTTCTTCACACCCCATTTGTCCCACCGCCCCGACTCGCCCATAATGGGCGGTCAACTCACACAGGAGACAACCGACCATGAACAACAACGACCGCGGCGAACGAAAACCGGCATGGTGGACGCCCTTCATGATCCGACTTGTGCTCGGCATGGTGTTCATCGTCCACGGCTCGCACAAGCTCTTCGACACCTTCGAGCCGAACGCCCAGCAGGCGAAGACGCTGGCCGAGATCGGCGTGATCGACGCCGGCGACGACGGCCAACCGCCCGCCGACGTCGGCGAACTTCGCGGCCTCCACCGCATCTCCATGATGACCCACGCCTGGGGCTGGCCCCTGCCGCGGTACCAGGGCTGGGCCGCCGCCCTCACCGAGTTCTGCGGCGGGATCCTGCTGGTCATCGGCCTGCTCGCCCGACTCGCCGCCCTCGGCATCGTCTTCGTCATGGGCGTCGCCGTGTTCATCGTCCACTGGTCCCCCGCCGGGATCAACATCTTCCATCCCCAGTGGACCGCCAACGCCGGGGGCTGGGAATTCGCCGGCGTCTGCCTGCTGCTCGCCCTGGCCATCCTCCTCGGCGGCCCGGGGCGACTGAGCATCGACGCCCGCCTCTTCGGCCGGTCCCGCCCCCACGAGGAGGCCGAACCGGAGGAAGTGCAGGTTTGACAGCCGCATACCCGCCGGTAGAATACGCGCCGGTGAAAGATCGGCCCGCCGCGGCAACGCCCGGCGACGCCGCCCTACCTCCCTAGCTCAATCGGCAGAGCAGCTGACTCTTAATCAGCGGGTTGAAGGTTCGAGTCCTTCGGGAGGTATTGGCCCAGGACCCCGCACTTCGGTGCGGGGTCTTGTTGTTTGCCCCGGCCGATCCGGTTGCCCGGCCGGTTCCCGCCGCGGCGGGCGGCGACGAACGGGCGGTGCGCCGGCCGCGGCGCGCGGGCCTGACGCGTGTCGGCCACCCCCCCCGGTGACATCGCGCCGTTTTGCGTAAGCCGCGATTCTTTCCCGGCTTGTGTGAAGTCGCCCCGCATGTCGCCCCGTGTCACCCCCGACACGCGGTCGCGTGGGATACCCGTGTTTTCAAAGAGCAGTCCCCATATAGGGACGGCCCGCCGCCCGCATGCGCACGGGGATGGCGAAAGGGCTGGGAGCAAGAAGGCACGAAGGCACAGAAGCGATGGAGGGGCGGAGGGCGAGCGGCGGGCGATAGCTTCGCTTGCATGCTGCGATCAGAACTCGACAATACCCTCTGCGACCTATATCCGGCCCACTTGAGTCCGGGACCCCCGGCGCTGATCGCCGCCCCCCGGAGGAGTATCACACATGGCCAAGTCCGGAGGCACCGCCACCACCGCCGCCAACCTTGGCTTCGAAGACAAGCTCTGGGCCGCCGCCGACAAGCTGCGCGGCAACATGGACGCCGCCGAGTACAAGCATGTCGTGCTCGGGCTGATCTTTCTGAAGTACATCTCCGACGCCTTCATGGAGAAGTTCAACGCCCTGAAGGCTGACGACCTCGCCGACCCGGAGGACAAGGACGAGTACCTCGCCGGCAACATCTTCTGGGTGCCGCCCGAAGCCCGCTGGTCCTACCTTCAGAAGAACGCCAAGCGCCCGGAGATCGGCACGCTCGTCGACGACGCCAGCGGTGAAGGTCGACACCTTCGAGACGGCGAAGATGATCCTTGCCACGAAGGATGTGCTGAAAGCGTTCCACGATCTGGTCGGCCCGCTCCGCGCACGGATCGCCCACAACCAACGCCAGAACCACCGCCTGGCCGGCCTGCGCACACACTGCTGCCCAAACTCCTGAGCGGCGAGATCGAACTTCCCGACGCCGAGAGCATCGCCGAGGAGGTGGTGTGATGCCGATTAACCGCATTTCGAAGCTTCGCGGCTACGGTGTGTTCCACGATTTCGATTGGCCTGCCGCCCTGTCAGACTTTGGCCGCTACAACTTGATCTACGGCTGGAATTGGACCGGAAAGACGACGCTTAGCCGCTTGTTTCGCGACCTTGAACTTCGCCGCTCCCCCTCGATGGGAGAGGCCGTGCTCCGCATTGACGACAGCGACGTCCGAGGTGAGGACTTCCCGCAATCGACGCTTCACATTCGGGTCTTCAACAAGGAGTTTGTTAGCGAAAGCGTCTTCCCTATTGGCGGAGGCGACGTGCCGCCGATCTTCGTCGTCGGTCCGGAGAGCGTCGGGAAACAGAAAGATGCGGACAAACGCAAGTCGGAACGCGAGGCACGGGAGGGTGAACTAACAACCGCTCGTGATACGAAGCGGCGGGCAGAGCAAGAGTTCGAGACGCACTGCATCGACCGCGCCAAACTCATCAAGGACACGCTGCGATTGTCGGGGAGCGCGTACAACAACTACAACAGGGGCGATTACCAGGACCGGGCGCAACGAATGGCGACCGACGCGGACGGTGCCACACACCGTCTAAGCGACCAGCAGCGCGAAAGCCTGCTGGTCCAACACCGGGCGACTCAAAAGCCAAAGGTGTCGCAGGTTGCTTACCAGCTACCCGAACTTCAAGAGCTGGCGGACGAGGTATCGACATTGCTTGGCACAACGGTCGTATCCGCGGCGGTGGACCGTTTGAAGGACGATTCCGCGCTCGCAGATTGGGTCCGCCACGGACTCGGGTTGCACAAGGAACGCAAGGCAGACAGGTGCCTGTTTTGTGAACAACCGCTCCCCGAACGCCAGCTTGGGCAATTGGAAGCACATTTCAACGCCGAATACGAGCGGTTTCTGCAACAGATAGAGGAGAAGATACGCGCCTTGAAATCGGCCCGAACGCAAGCG
>CAYFQS010000285.1:0-5202 GCA_964345245.1 uncultured Planctomycetaceae bacterium
TCCGCCGCGCGATTTATGGTCACTCACTGCCGCGAGTGCGACATATCCGTGCATTGTTCCCGGAAGAGCGATGTCAAAGTAACGACAGTGGAGCGAAAACCTCGTTTTCAGCCCAATATCGCGGTTGGCATGGCCATTGTGTGAGGGCCACGACATGTCGCCACGTTGGTGACGCGAAACGAGGCATCGGCCTGACGGAAGCGGGCCGGCTGTTGAGACCCGGTTTTCTTTCATTGGAGGTTCCTGTTATGGACACGCCAACCCTCGCACGGAAGCGATCACGTTCAAGGATGTGGATACCCCTCGGAATTCTGTCGTGCGGCGTTCTCGGACTTACCGCCAACTCGGCCCTGGCTCAGGAAGGCGAGGAAGTCGCCTACGTCACCCAGGCCGTGGGCGACGAGCTCTGGTTCCTGCTCGCCGGGGCCCTGGTCATGCTCATGCAGGCCGGCTTCGCCCTCCTCGAGAGCGGGCTGACCCGCGCCAAGAACGCTGTCAACGTCTGCACGAAGAATGTACTCGACTTCTCGCTGGGCGCGCTGCTCTACTGGGGGATCGGCTACGGCCTGATGTACGGCAGCGGTGGCAACGCCTTCATCGGCTGGCCGAGCGGGCAGGACTTCTACACCTTCTTCCCGTCCTTCTCAGCAGGGGGGCAGATGGGGTACGACGCCGGCGAGTGGTTCTTCCAGATGGTCTTCTGCGCCACGGCGGCGACGATTGTCTCCGGGGCCATGGCCGAGCGGACCAAGCTGATCGGCTACATCGCCGCCACCGTCATCATCACCGCTTTCATCTATCCGATCACGGCCGGCTGGGGTTGGCGCGGCGACGGCTGGGCCGCCGCCTGGGGCGTGCGTGACTTCGCCGGCTCCAACATCGTCCACGCCCTCGGCGCCTGGTGCGCTCTGGCCGGGGCGATCGTGGTCGGACCGCGACTCGGCAAGTACAACGCCGACGGATCGGCCAACGCGATCCCCGGACACAGCATCACCGTCGGCACACTGGGCATGTTCCTGCTCTGGTTCGGCTGGTACGGCTTCAACTGCGGCTCGACGCTCGCCCAGGCCGATGGCATGGCGTTCGTCGCGGTGACCACGACACTCTCCGCCGCCGCCGGCGCTGTCGCCGCCCTGATCACGAGCTGGACCGTCTGGGGCAAGCCCGATTTGACGATGGGCCTCAACGGCGCCCTGGCCGGCCTCGTGGGCATCACCGCGCCCACCGGCTCGGTCGCTCCCTGGGCCGCAATGCTCATCGGTCTGATCGCCGGCGTGCTCGTGTTCTTCTCCGTCATCTTCATCGAGAAGGTGCTCAAGGTCGACGACCCCGTGGGCGCCATCTCCGTGCACGGCACGTGCGGCGCCTGGGGCACGATCTCTGTGGGCCTCTTCGCCGATCCGGCGATCGACGGGACCGCGGCCGTGCACGGCCTGTTTCTCGGCGGCGGGTTCGAGCAGCTCATCAAGCAGGCCGTCTTCGTCGGCGCGACCTTCGCGTTCGCCTTCACCGCCGCCCTGATCGTCTTCGTCGCCGTGAAGTACACGGTCGGTCTGCGGGTCGATGACCGTGAGCAGATCGAAGGGCTCGACCTCGGCGAGCACGATCTCGCGGCCTACCCGGACTTCCAGCCGACGTTCGTCAAGAGCTACGACCTCGGCCAGGCCTGAGGTCGAACCGTTCACGCCCGTCAGGCGTACTGACGGGCGAACGGCTGACATTACCTTTCACGGTCGCCTGACCGCCTCCTTTGGACCCGACCGCGTGTTGCCTCACACGCGGCGGGTCTTTTTGTATGCCGAGCATGTTTGATCGCCCGGAGGTGCAAGTCCTCTGGTCAACCTGATGGAGGTGAAGGCCGCGCGAAGGGCAAGGGCGTGAACAGGGACCGAATCGTCCGCGGCGGCGCGGCAGCCCGAACGCCCGGCGAAACACGATGGACTGATGGAGGCAATACGAACTGCCGACGTTGGCTGCCTCGTGCGGCGTTTAACCATCCGAACCGCCGTGTACGGCCCCGTCCGCACGGTGGTGTGGGAGGAGGCGGGCCGCAAGGCCCGCCCCTATCCCGATTTCGGGGGACGATGAGCTGGGGCGTCAAGCCGGACCGCCCGCTTCAGTGAACCTCCGGATTCGGTCGCCCGCCATTCGCCCCCGCGGTTGAACCGCCGACGACCGTGAACCGTATCCGCTGCGCCGCCGACGGCTTGAAGCCGATTCGGTGGGCAATCGTGTGCAACACGTAGTCGCCCGGTTCGGTGATGTGAATCTGGTCGGCGTAGATGAGCCAGCGCCGCGGCTGGTCGGCGTCTTCCAGCGCCCAGTTGATCGATGCGCCCTGCGTCGAACTGTGCAACTGCACCGTGAGCGGTGCCGCGAGCTTCTGACCGCCCTCGAGCGGGGTCTGTCCGTGATGGTCCTGGTTGTAGGGATAGGCGCGGGCCACGGACGTGGTCGGTTGCTCGCCGCCCGGCCACCACATCCGCTTCATCGCCGCTTCGTCCATGTCTCCGAAGCGGTCGTAGCGGAGCAGGTAACCGTCGAGCTCGCCGCGCAGCCGATCGAGGGCCTCGGCGTGGTCCGGGTCGCCCGCGAGGTTGTGGACCTCCCACGGGTCGGCCCGGACGTCGTAGAGTTCCTCGGCCGGCCGGCGCTCGAACATCCGCCGCTGCACCCCTTCCAGTTCGCCCGCGTTCTCCAGCCGCCACAGCTCCCGGTTGATCGGATGACGATCGCGGTAGGGGATCCAGAAGAAGTATGGCCGGCCTGGATAGTAGTGGCGGATGTACTTGTAACGCCCGTCCCGCACCGCCCGCATCTGGTCGTACGACTCGTCAAATCGGTCGCGACTGGCGTAGATGGAATCCCGCGGCTCGGCGTGCGGGCCGACGAACGGCCGGCCCTGGAGATGCGGCGGGACGTCAAGGCCGGCGAGCGAGAGGATGGTCGGCCCGAGATCGAGCGTCGAGACCAGCCGGTCGTCCACCGTGCCGGGCTCCACCTGCGCGGGATCACGCACGATCATCGGCACGCGAATGCCCTGGTCATACGGCCAGCGCTTCGCCCGCGGCAGGCCCTCGCCGTGATCGGACCAGAGGAACACCACGGTGTTCTCCACCAGCCCGTCCTCCTCAAGTTGCCCCAGCAGCTCGCCCGCCCACGCGTCGGTGTCCGCGATCCGGTCGTATTGCCGGGCGATCGTCTCCCGCACTCGCGGCGTGTCGGGCAGGTAGGGCGGCACGGTCACCGATGCGGGGTCGGTCTCCGGCTTGCCCTCGAACTTCTCATCCCACATGCCCGATTCATGGGTCGCGGTGTTGTTGAACACCGCGAAGAACGGTTGATCGGGATCGGGGCGATTCCGCCAGTGTGCTTCGTTGCTCAGCTCGTCCCAGGCGGTGACCGGCGAGCCGAACTGGTAGTCGGTCTTGACGTTGTTGGTGCAGTAGTAGCCCGCCGCCCGGAAGTACTCGGGGATCAGCCGGACATAGTGCGGCGGGACGCATTCGTAGGGCGTGGCCATCTCCGGGTTGAAGCGGTTCTGATGCGTTGTCCGCATGTGGTGCGAGCCGATGTACGTCGGATACATGCCGGTGATGACCGCGCAACGGGCCGGCGCGCACACCCCGGCCACGGCGAACGTGTTGGGGTAAACGCAGCCCCCCGCGGCGAGGCGATCCACGTTCGGTGTGCGGGCGACCGCGTCGCCGTAGCACCCGAAGCGCGGGCTTGTGTCTTCGAAGCTGATCCACAGGACGTTGAGTTTCGGTTGCGGCATGGCGGGCGATGCTCCATCGGGGCGGGAATCGGTCGTCCCCGCCAACTTAGCGGAAACGCTCATCGGCGTCATGTGATCAGCGCGGCCCACGACCTCGTCCGGCGAGCTAACATGGTCCTTCGGCGACAACCTCCGCCGTGGACGGAGACCCCACCATGGACGATCTGGACCGCAAACTGCTCAACGAACTCCAGCAGGGGGTGCCGTTGGCGCCGAGCCCGCTGCGAGAGATCGGCCGGCGCATCGGGGTGGGCGAACATCAGGTGATCGACCGCGTCCGTCGGCTGCGGGAAGGGGAGGGGGTCATCCGGCAGATTTCCGCGATCTTCGACACCGCCGCGCTCGGCTACGCCTCGTCGCTCGTGGCGGTGCGGGTCGATGACGAGCGGGTGGAAGACGCCGCGGCGATCATCAACGAGCATCCGGGGGTGAGTCATAATTATCGACGCGCCGGCAACATGCAGATCTGGTTCACCCTCGCCGTGCCGCCGGACAGCCGACTCGGGCTCGAGGGCGTCGTGGATGTGCTCAAGCGTCAGACCGGGGCCGCGGTGATGCGCCTGCTGCCGACGCTGACGCTGTTCAAGATCGGCGTGAAGCTCGACCTCGCGGACCGCGAGGATGAGTTCGATGTTTCCCGGCCGGCGTTCAGCGCCGCCGACCGCGAGGCGGCGACGCGTCACCCGATTACCGAGCGTGACAAGCGGGCGATTCGCGTCCTGCAGCAGGACCTGCCGCTGACGCCGGAGCCGTTTGCCGATTGGGCGGCGGAAGCGGGCATGAGCGCCGATCAACTGCTGACCGCCGGGCGGCGGTTTCTTGAGCGCAGGCAGATGCGGCGTTTCGCCGCGGTGTTGCGTCATCGCCGGGCCGGCTTCGCCGCCAACGTCATGGGCGTCTGGCGGGTGCCGTGCGACGAAGTCGATCACATCGGCCCGCAGATGGCTGAGTTCAGACAGGTCAGCCACTGTTACCTGCGGCCGAGCTACGACGACTGGCCGTACAACGTCTACACCATGGTCCACGCCCGCACCCGCGACGAGGCCGCCGAAACGCTTGATCGGATCAGCCAAGCGACGGGAATCAGCGATTACCGTCCGCTATGGACCACTCAGGAGTTCAAGAAGGTCCGCGTCCGCTACTTCACCGGGGAAATCCTCGAGTGGGAGAAGCAGCACGCGAGTACGTGACCGGGTGGCACGGCGGCGCCACGGGCGAGCAGGATCGGCCCGGGCGAGCGCGGCCCGCCCCCGCCCCCGCCGCCGGCGCGCCGGCCCCGACTCCCGCCACGAGCGGTTCGCGCGCGACATCGCCGTGGCTCGCTTTCGCGGCCACGGCTCGTCGCTCATTCGCTTGCCGGGTGGGATTTACCAGCGATCGCGGCCGCGATAGCCCGGGTGCCCCAACCCTTCGTCGTCGCTGCA
>CAYFQS010000286.1:0-5190 GCA_964345245.1 uncultured Planctomycetaceae bacterium
GGCTCCGTCGGGCGCGCGGGGGCTTGGCGCGCCCGATTGGCCAAGGAGGTCGGTTGGGCCTGCGGGTGTGTGCCGGTTGGGGCGGCCTCGGGGCCGCAGCGGGCGGTGGCGTTCAGGTGTTTACCTGACGCGTGGCGATCGGGCGGCATGGGATTCATCGGACAGTCAGGCACGGTGAGCAATTGGTTAGATTCCGGTGATCGTGACGGTTTCGTGGGCCGGCTCGCCGCCTCGTCGGTTCGCCCGGCCTATGCCGGGCGGGCCTGGGGCAAGGGCGCGGGGTGGACGCACGGGCCGGTGCCTCACCGCGGAGCGAGCTCCAGGGTCGTCAGCCCCTCGCGGATGGCGAACTTGGTGAGATCGGCGATGTTGTGGATCTCGAGCTTGTTCATCATCCGCTGGCGGTGGGTCTCGATGGTCTTGACGCTCAGCGACAGCGAGATCGCGATCTGCTTGGTCGAGTAGCCCTCGGCGATGGCCTGGAGAACCTCGCGTTCTCGCGAGGTCAACTCGGCGGCCACGTACGCCCGGTCATTGCCGTTGCCGTTGCCGTTGCCGCCGGCGTGGCGGGCGTGCTTGCCGTTCCCGCCGCGTCTGGGTTTGCCGTTGCCGTTGCCATCGCCGTTGCCGCCGCGGTGGCCGGCGTTGTGGACGAGCACGGCTTCGGACACCTCGGCCGAGAAATAACTGCGGCCCGCGGCGACGTGGCGCAGGGCATCGAGCAGCTCACGCAGCGGGCACTGCTTGACGAGATACCCGGTCGCCCCGGCCTCGAGCATCTTCTGCACCTGGCTGAGCTGATGGTGCATGCTCAGGGCGAGCACGCGTGGACCGCCGTCGCCGTTGACGATCTGGGCGGTGGCGTCGATGCCGTTGAGCTCGGGCATGATCAAGTCCATGACCACCACGTCGGGCGACAGCCGCCGGGCGAGGTCGATGGCGGTTCGGCCGTTGTCGGTTTCCTCGACGACGGCGAAGCCCGGCTCGGCCTCGATCACGGCCCGGAGGCAGTGGCGAAGCACGGTGTGGTCTTCAGCGAGCAGGATTCGAATGGACATGCATCATCCTCCGTTCGGACGGAGTCGCATGGCGGTCGCACACACGCCACATGGGTTGGGAGTGCAGGCAGGTGGTCAGTCGATGACCTGCAGGAGGCCGGCGTCGATCTCCAGGCTCATCGCCTGTTGCAGGTAGTTCACCTGGAGCACGACGCGGTCGAGGCGGCGGCGATCTTCCACGATCCCCTGGAGGCCCTCAAACGGTCCGGAGGTCACTTCCACGCGGACGCCGACCTGGAGGAACGGGTGCGGATCGAGCCCGGCCCCTTCACGCAGGGCGAGGTGGATGTTCCGCAGTTCCCAGTCGATCTGGTCCTGGTCGGTGACGCGGAGGATATTGGCGATTCGCTTGAGGCGGTCGGCCTGGTAGGCATGGTCGATCGAGCCGTGGAGGAACACGTAGCCCGGGAGGAGGGGCAGTTCCACGCGGGCTTTGCGTTTGCCGTAGTAGCGCACCGTGTCGATCAGCGGCAGGAAGTGCCCGACGCCGAGAGCGGCGAGGTCCGCGGCCACGGCCTTTTCCTGTCGGCTGCGGGTCTGGAGCACGATCCACGAGGCCTCGGGATCACCATCCTTCAGCCGGTCGAACGGATCGAGGATCAGCGACTCGTTTTTCTCGTCACACACGATATTCGTTAGATCGGTCATTGCGGATCAGCAATCCAGCGAGGTCAGCCCTTCCCGCACGGCACACTTGGTCAGGGCGGCGACGCTGTGCAGGTTGAGCTTTCGCATCAGTCTACTGCGGTGGGTGTCCACGGTCTTGACGCTCACCTCGAGGGCCTCGGCGATGTCGCGGCTGGTTTCGCCCTCGGCGATGAACTGCATGACCTCGCGCTCGCGTGGGCTGAGTGCTCCGAAGTCCGGGCGATCGGCCTCGCCGTGGCGCGAGTCGTCCATGAGCAGACTCGCCGCCTTCGGGCAGAGGTAGGTCTCGTGATCGGCGAGGGCGTGAATGGCACGGACGAGGTCTTCGGGCGAGGAGCCCTTGAGCAGGTAGCCCGACGCGCCGGCCCGGAAGAGCTGGCGCACGACGCGAGACTCGGCGTGCATGGACAGCACCAAAATTCGGCAGGCGGGCGTGCGGGTGCGGATGCGCCGGGCAGCATCGACGCCGTGCAGCCCGGCCATCGTCACGTCGAGCACGGCGACTTCCGGTTCGAACTCGCCGACGAGGCGCACGGCCTCGAGGCCGTCGACGGCCACCCCGACCACGGAAACGCCCGGTACCGCGTCGAGCATCATGCGAAGCCCGGCGAGGAAGATCGCGTGATCGTCGGCGATGACCACACGAACGTGCCGCCGGCGAGACCGCGCTGGCTGGTACGCAACCGGCAGGGCGGGCGGAACCTCGCTTGTGTCCGACCGGCCGGCGGGGACGGGAATCTCGATCTCGACCGGCGGGTGGGGCGCCGTACGTCGTGGCGAGTTCCGTTGTCCTGGGGCGGAGCGGCGAGTTTGGCCTGAACTACTTCGTGTCACTGAATATCATCCGCCTGCCCCCCGATGCTTCGCTTCGCACCGCGGGTCGCGATGGGTCGGCGGGCCCGGGCTCCTGAACGGCGTCGCGAGTCGGTTCGGCCGGGCGATTTTCGCCGTGTGCTGGTCGTAAGTTCTTGTTGAATCGCTATTTGGCGAATTATGTGGTGGCCGCGGCAGGCAAGGCTCCGCCTCTCTCGACTGCGCTTCCTCCTTGCCGTCGAGCTGGCCACTTCGTTCAGGTTGTCCGGACCTTCCCCAATCGTACAACCGCAGGGGAGATCCTCCCGGTCCATAGCGCCGCCTTCATCGAACCCGCGTGTTCTTGCGGGTCGAGCGGGCCGGGGCTCAGGTTTTCGGGACAAACCCCCCAAGGGTCAGGTGGTCATGTCCCCGGAGGTGGTCAGGCCGACTCGTCGGTGACCGCTCCTCCTACTCCTTTGAAACAATCATGCTTCTCACGCGCAAACCGATCGCCTGCGCGGCTCAAGTTCGGCCGCGGCCAGGAGCGGTCCGCATCGGTTCATCGCTCGTTTCCATTGCTCTGACTGTCGTCCCCCTTGGCCGACCATTCTACCCAGAACCCATCGGCTCAATCGCCGACTGACTCCAGCTCCTCCGATGCGCTGCGCGTTCGAGCGGCGGCGCACATGGGCTGGATGCTGACAAAAGTGTACTGCAGATTCCCGACAAGTCAAGTAAGAACTGCCCTGAAGGTGGGGATTTTCCCATGGGGCAGAAAGAAGACGCCCCAGGCGGATTTGCCGGGATTTCCCAGGCGATGCGATCGGCAAAGCAGCGGCGCGGTAAAGCGGTTGGCCGCCAATTCGCCGGGAGGCCATCAATCCGATCATGCGCGGCTCGCCGCGGGCAAACTGCTCTGTGTTGTTGCGAACTCGCGCGGGATTACGCAGCGCGACGCCATCGCGCCGTGCGGAAGGCGCTGGCGCCGGCGAGCAGGGCGAGCCCCGCTGGCAATGCCGCGGGCAGCGGCACGCAGGTGATCGAATAGCCGAATTCGCCCGTGCTGTCCTGCGCGGTCAGGAAGTAGATGTCGTTGACGGGCTTGTTGAAGATGAAGCTTCCCGAAAAGGCACCGGTCGCGTCCAGCGTGTCCGTCAGCACGAGATCGTCATCGAGGTAGAGGTCGAAAGTATCGTCGGGCGCGGGCCCGGAGACGGCAAAGGGATACGCTTCGCCGTAAGTGGGCACGCCGTTGCCGAACGTCTGCAGCGTCGGGTCGTCCAGCCAGCGCTCGAGGTCGAAGACCAGATCCGTGGTCTGGTCGTAGATCGAGGAGCCGTTGCCGGCCAGGCCGAGGGCGGGAACTTCGACAGCCGTGAAGTTCATCAGGTTCTTGGGGATTTCGAAGAGCAGACTGGTCGAGTCCGGCGTCAGGCCGTCGTCGAAGTCCGTGAACTCGTATTCGAGCGACTGAATCGGGTTGAACGTGCCGAGCGAAGTGTCGGCGACTGCGTCAAGGATGTTGCCGGTCAGGTCGACGGTCCCCGACCCATTCCCCGTGGCGGTGACCCGGACCAGACGTTCGAAGCCGCTTGCGTCGCCGGTACCCGCGTCCGCGTCTGTATCGAAGAGCAGGTCGTACTGTGCGTTCAGTGAGGATTCGGTTTCGAGGATGCCTCCCACCGTGAACTGGGCGTGGATGTTGGCCGTGTCGTTCCCGGTCTGGTCCGTCGCATCCAGGCCGGACATCACCACTCGGTTGATGTCGAACACGCTGCTGGCGCCGGCGGTCTGGTCGGCTCGATCATCCGCGGCGACGCCGAATTGCTGCTTGTCCTTTTCTGCCGGATATGCGCGATCCCACTGCGAGGCGCACTTGCCCACGCCATACTTGATTCCGGGGCTCTGCATCTCCTCGATCTGGTCCTTGGTGAACTTCTTGCCCTTGCCGGTGGCGTGCATGATGTCGTCGGCCCCGTTCGAGTGTCCCACGATGGTCATCGCATGCCCCAACTCATGGGCAATGGTTTGCCCCGTGTCCTCGGCTCCGCCCTCCGAGGCCGTGCTCTCGCGGATGATGATCGTTGGGTCGCGATGCACCGCCACCCCGCGGCTGTTGCTCGCCGTCGGCTTCTTGGTGAAGTTGATCTTGATCCCCTTCTCGTTGGGCGTTGTCTTGAGTTCTTTCGCCCCTTCTTCACGGGCCTTGTCGCGGTCGTCCCGATCCATCTCGGGATCTTCCTTGTCCAGTTCGTTCACCTCAACGACGACGAGCTTGTAGCCCGCCTGCTTCATCAGCTTGTTCGCCTCCTGGACGGCGTCCTTCGCTTCCTGCTTCGTCGTGCCCGAGTCTTTGTAGATGTTGATGATGGTGGGAATTTGTGTTCCCGATGGCGGGTCAGCCGCGGCAAGCCCGCCGACCAGCAGCACGGCGGTGAAGCTGGTCAGCACCGACCTCCAATGCCCAGATGTGCGTGTCATGGCCCATTGCCTCCTTTCAGGACGGGCAGGCCCGTGCTCCGCTGAGCCCGGAGCGCAGACGCACATCACCGCGCAATGGCTTTTCTCGAATCCCGCGTGTGTATGGGGCGAGCTGCGCCGACGGATCACGGACCATGTCACGTCCGTCTTTCTGGTGCGGGCGGCCCGATTTGGCAGCTTGTATGATCCTGGCCGGTGCTCGCGGTTG
>CAYFQS010000287.1:0-5165 GCA_964345245.1 uncultured Planctomycetaceae bacterium
AGGAAACCGACGACGCGGTGGTGTTCACCGATCCCTGGGGCCAGACGATCAAGCACTTCAGGGACCGCAGCGGCGCCCCGCAGCACATGGGCTTCGAGTGTGACAGTCGAGAGGCATGGGAGAAGCGGATCAAGCCGCGATACCTGGAACGGGAGATCACCGTCGACGCGCGGTCGCTCACCGAGCAGTTCGCCGATGCGCGCCGAGACAACCTGTGGGTCCACATGAACGGGCTGGAAACCTTCGAGGCCACCCGCCGGCTTATGGGCGACGAGATCACGCTCGTCGCCATGGCCGAGGACCCGGAGTGGATCGTCGACGTCAGCCGCACGTATACCGACATTCAGCTCAAGACCATGGACGCCCAGCTTGAGACGGGCATCGAGCCGGACGGGCTGTGGATCTACGGCGACATGGCGTACCGCAGCGCGACGATGTGTTCGCCGGCGATGTACCGCGAGCTGATCTGGCCGGACCACAAGCGGCTGGCCGACTGGGCCCACGCCCACGGCATGCCCTTCATCTTCCATACCGATGGCGACGTGAACGCGGTGCTCGATCTGTATCTCGAGGCGGGCTTCGACTGCCTCCAGCCGCTGGAATCCAAGGCCAACATGGACGTCCGCAAGCTCGCCCCGGTGTATGGAGATCGACTGGCGCTGTTCGGCAACATCGACGTGATGGTCATGGGCACTAACGACCGCGAGAAGATCGAGCACGAAGTGCGCACGAAGCTCGAAGCCGGCATGGCCACGAAGGGCTACGCCTACCACAGCGATCACTCCGTGCCGCCCACCACGAGTTGGGAAAGCTATAAGTTCATCATGGAACTGATTGACAAGCACGGGCGTTACGCGTGACCGGCGAAGGAGAACGGGCACTATGACGGCGCAGTTGACGAGCCAGGAACGGATCAACCGGGCCATCGAGCACCGCGATCACGATCGCGTGCCGCGCTTCGATCAGATCTGGCCCGAGACGTGGCAACGTTGGGAAAGCGAAGGGATGACCACGCCGCCGGCCGAGCGCTACGACTGGGACATGGTGTGGCTGCCCGGCTGGTTCGCCGCGCCGCCCTTTGCCGGCGAGGAGCAGGTGCTCGAGGAGGACGAGCAGACCCGCGTGACCCGCAACGCATGGGGCGCCCGGCTGCGGACCTGGAAGGACAAGTCCGGCACGCCCGAACATCTTGGCTGGGAGTGCACCGATCCGGAGGTCTGGCGGAAGAGGTTCAAGCCCCGCTTCGCCCCCGAGCATCTCAGCGTCGATATCGAGTCGAAGAAGAAGGCCCTCGCCGCGGCGCGGGACAAGGGCAAGTGGGCATGCACGGTGGGCCATCAGTGCTTCGAGGCGATGCGGGCGATGCTCGGCGACGAGACGTTCCTCATGGCCATGGCGGGCGAGCCCGACTGGATTCGCGAGATCTCCCAGACCTACACCGACGCCCTGCTCTGGCAGTACGAGCGGATGGCCGAGGCGGGCGTGCAGCCGGACGGCGTGTGGAACTTCGAAGACCTGGCCTACACCCAGGCCCCGTTCTGCTCGCCGGCGATGTATCGCGAGCTCGTCTGGCCCGACCACAAGCGACTCGCCGATTGGGTCCACGACCACGACATGAAGCTGATCTTCCACACCGATGGCGACATCCGCGGGCACATGGACCTGTTCGTCGAGGCGGGCTTCGACATGCTCCAGCCGCTCGAAGCCAAGGCCAACGTCGACATTCGCGAGCTGGCGCCGACCTACGGCCGGGAGGTGGCGTTCTTCGGCAACATCGACATGACCGTGGCCATCACCAACGATCGCGACAAGGTCGAACACGAGGTCCGCACCAAGCTCGAAGCGGGCATGGCCCACAAGGGCTACCTGTACCACAGCGATCACTCGGTGCCGCCGCAGGTATCATGGTCGACCTACCAGTACATGATGAAACTCGTTGAACAGCACGGGAACTACCAATGACCGATCAGCCGATGACCGACCGCGAACGCTTCCTCGCCACCATGCACTACCAGCCGCGCGATCGCTGCCCGATCTGCGATTTCGGGTTCTGGCCCGAGACGATCCAGGAATGGCACAGCCAGGGCCTGCCCGAGTGGGTCGGCGGCGGGCACCAGACCACCAGCAGCGACGAGTTCTTCGGCATGGACCGCTATGCCGGCGGGCCCGGCGTGAACGTCAATCTCTGCCCCGGTTTCGGGCAGGAAATCGTCGAAGACCGCGGCGACCAGGAGGTCATCCGCAACAACGATGGCGTGCTTCTGCTGCGCGACAAGGGCCCCGGCGGGTCGATTCCCATCCATCTCGATCACACGCTCAAGGACCGCCGGTCATGGGAAGAGCAGTTCAAGCCCCGCCTCGACCCCGACACGCCCCAGCGCTATCCCGACTGGGACGAGGCGAGGAAGGTCTGGGACGATCCGGACTACGCCTACCCGAAGACGATTCACGGCGGGTCGCTCTACGGCTGGATTCGCAACTGGATGGGCATGGAGAACGTGTCGTATCTCCTCTATGACGATCCCGCCCTGTTCGAGGAGATGGTCAACACCGTGACCGATCTGATTGTCGAAGTTCACCGCCGGGCGTTTGAGAAGGGCGCGCAGATCGACGCCTGCGCGATGTGGGAAGACATGTGCTACAACTCCGGGCCGCTGCTCGGCGTGCCGCACTTCAAGCAGTACCTCGTGCCCAACTACAAGCGGATCACCGAGCAGCTTCGCAGGCACGGCTGCGAGATCGTCTGGCTTGACTGCGATGGCAAGATCGACGACCTGATCCCGCACTGGCTCGAGGCCGGGGTGAACTGCATGTTTCCCATCGAGGTCGGCACCTGGGGCGGCGACCCGGTGCGATATCGCAAGGAGTACGGCAAGGACCTGCTGATGATGGGCGGGTTCGACAAGCACATCCTCGCCAAAGGGACGGACGCGATCGAGAAGGAGATCGACCGCCTCACGCCGGTCGTCGAGGAAGGCGGGTTCATCCCCTTCGCCGATCACCGCGTGCCGCCGGACGTGCCGCTGAAGAATTACATGTTCTACCTTGAGAAAGCCCGGGAGCGCTGGGGACGGAACGTGAACCTCAAGCCCATGGGCAAACTCGAGGCGTGAAATGCTTCCTGGGCAGTTCACAGGTGGCGCAGCCGCGGATGGCATGCGTGCAGGATTGGCCGCGATCGACATCGCACGGGAAAAGCGGGGGCTTGAGGCGCGAAGGACGGCGTGTGAGTCGATTCATCCGATCCCGTGAGTCCGAAGGAACGCGATGACCTCGTGGCTGAACTGGACCGCCGCTACGGGTGAGCCATGACCCGGATGAACCCTGCCGGGCGACTTGCACGCCGCTGCCGCACGACTAAGCTTGTGAAATCAGCAGGATTTGAAAGAGAGTATGCGATGGCGAATTTACTCGAGACACTGAGTCGGCGACCGGTGATGAGCGACGGCGGGATGGGCACGCAGCTCATGGGGGCCGGGCTCGCCTCCGGGATGTGCGGGGAGTTGTGGAACGTGGAGAAGCCCGACGTGATCGAGGCGGTGCATCGCCGCTATGCCGAGGCGGGGGCTGAGCTGATCACGACGAACACCTTCGGCGGGACGGCCGATTCGCTGCGGCGGCACGGTCTGGCCGACCGCGTCGCTGAGCTGAACCGTGCCGGCGCCGCCGCGGCCCGGCGGGCCGCGGGCGACCAGCGCTGGGTCATGGGCGATATCGGGCCCTTCGGCGGGTTCCTCGAACCCGTGGGCGAGACCACCCCCGACGAACTCCGCGCGATGTTCCTCGAACAGGCGTCGGCGCTCCGCGAAGGCGGGGCGGACGTCGCCCTGGTCGAGACGATGTCGGCTCCGGAGGAACTGCGGATCGGCGTGGAGATGGCGAAGCAGGCGGACGACTGGCCCGTCATCGCGACCTTTGCGTTCAACCCGCCCGGCGAAGACGGGAAGTTCCGCACCATGATGGGCGCGGACGTCGAGACGGCGATGAACGCCGCCCTCGACGCCGGGGCCGACGTGGTCGGCGCGAACTGCGGCACGTCGCTCGACCTGGACGATTACGTGAAGCTGGCCGAGCAACTCACCGCGGCCGCAAAGGGCGCCCCGGTGATCCTGCAGCCCAACGCGGGTCAGCCGGAGTCGGTGGATGGCGACCTCGTCTACCCCGCGAGGCCGGACGCCATGGCCGACCTCGCCCGCCGACTGCTCGACGTGGGCGTGCGGATCGTCGGCGGGTGCTGCGGCACCACGCCGGACCACATCCTCGCGGTGAGCAAGGTTGTCAAGGGCTGACGGCGCGTCGAGTTTCTTCACCACGCGCTTCGCGGCGATCGCGCCAAGGACAAAGCTCGCAAAGCCACGAAGAGCGCGCAGGCCGAGGCGAACAGGGCCTTTGTCCGTGTCGCCGGCCCCGTCCGCCCTCCGTGCCCGGCCGGCGCAGCCGGCCTGTCGGGGCCGACTTTCCGACTTCGCCGCCTCTCGCTACTACGTTGCATCACCGCGGCACGGTCTGGAGCGGTGGCGGAATCAACGAGGCAACGCGTTATGTTTGAGATCAAGGAAGCCGACTTCCTCGCGCCCGACGTGAAGCGGTTGGTCATCGAGGCCCCGCGGATCGCCCGCAAGCGACAGGCGGGGCAGTTCGCCATTGTCCGCGTGCACGAACAGGGCGAGCGGGTGCCGCTGACCATCGCCGACAGCGATGCCGATGCGGGCACCATCACCCTCATCGCCCAGGGGATCGGCAAAACGACCAAGCTGCTGAACATGCTGGAGGCGGGCGAAGCGTTGGCCGACGTGGGCGGCCCGCTCGGCAAACCCTCCGAAGTCGAGCGCTACGGCACCGTCGTGGTCATCGGCGGCGGCGTCGGCGCGGCGATCTCGTACCCCACCGCCGTGGCCATGCGGCAGGCAGGTAACGAGGTGGTCAGCATCGTCGGCGCCCGCACGAAGGACCTGGTCATCCTCGAGGACGAAATCCGCGCCACGCGCGACGAGACCTTCGTCATGACCGACGACGGCACCTACGGCGAGCAGGGCTTCGTCACCGCGAAGCTGCAGGAGCTGATCGACGCCGGGCGGCGGGTCGACTTCGTGCTCGCCATCGGCCCGATTCCGATGATGAAGGCCGTGGCCAAGGTCACCCGCCCCCGCGGGATCAAGACCATG
>CAYFQS010000288.1:0-5161 GCA_964345245.1 uncultured Planctomycetaceae bacterium
CTATGACCGTTTGCAGTCTTAAGCAAGTGAATTCTCGCCAAAATCTTGTCGCGCAAAGTTGTGTGTTTGCCCGTCTTGGTCAGACAGCCAGACGGCAATTGGCCAGTACATCTCCGCTTACCGGCCGGGTTGCTCCCGCACCCTGCCGTCATTTCGAACTCGCGCCGGGTAAGTAAGAGAAGGACGAAGAGCACCCACCCAGCCAGACAGCGAGCCGGTCGCCCCCCGAATACGCGAAGACCGTTGTGGGCCAGTCCGCCATCGCTCGAAGCGCGACGGAGGGCGGTTCCCTGTCTGCCGACAGGCAGGCGCTCTGGAGCCCGCAATGACCGACATACCGGACGAGCTCCCGAATCCGGCCAACCCGGCAAACTCGACTTGATGTGTTCCGCGAGATGCCGCTCAGTGTGTCCACTTCCGGGGCGGTTAACGCGATCTCGGTGGTGGCGTTCGGTGGGGTCGTGCGTGGGCCGGGGCGGTGAACGGATGGGGGTGGTGGGCGTACAATAGCGGGCGTGAAGAAGCATCGATACCAGTTTCGGCTCGGCGGGATCGTGTACGTCGCGGTGGCGCTGTTCATCGGGCTCGCCGCGCTCAACAGCCAGACCAACCTGCTGTTCTGGACCTTCGGGCTCATGCTCGGGGGGCTGATCGTGTCCGGCGTGGTCAGCGGCATGATGCTGCTGGCCGTCGACGTTGAGCGGCTGCTGCCCGACCATGGCGTGGTGGGCGAACCGCTGATCATCCGCTACCGGTTCCGAAACAAGAAGTGGTGGTTGCCGGTGTTCGGCCTGGTGGTGCGAGAACTCGACGCCGCCGACGCAGCCCGGATGACCGGCATCCCCCACGGGCTCGTCCTGCACATGGGCCCGCGAGCGCAAGTGCAGGCGGAAGCCATCGGCTGGCCGGTCCGCCGCGGGCGGCTGACCATGGACCGCATCGACGTGGGCACGACGTTTCCCTTCGGCATCATTCGCAAGAGCGTGACCTTCGCCCAGCCGACTGAACTGCTGATCTACCCGCGGCTGTATCGCCTGCGGCGCGAGCTGCTGGTCAACCTCCGGGCGGCCCAGCTCAGCGGCGACCAGCGAAGCCAGAGCAGCGGCGGGGAGGAGGAGTTCTACGGCCTGCGCGAATATCGCTACGGCGACAGCATCCGGCACATCGACTGGAAGCGGTCGGCCCACGCGGGCAAGCTGCTCTGCCGGGAGATGACCAAGCCCCGCCCGCCGCAGTTGATGGTGCTGCTGGACCTGCGGGATCGCGGGCAATCGCCCCACTCGCAGGCGGAAGACGCGATTGCACTGGCCTCCTCGGTGATCTACGCGCTGACCGCGGAAGCGGTGGACACCGGGCTGGTGGCGGAAGGCGCGGCCTGCCCGACCTTCGAGCCGCGGCACAGTTGGTGGCACCGCACGCAGGTCCTGCACGCCCTGGCCGAGGTCGACCTGGACGGGCCGACCACAAACCCGAACATCCGCACGGTGAAGGACGCGGGCAGTTGGCTGGTCATTCATGCCGGCCCGGTGGACCGGTCGTTTGGCCCCGAAGGCGCCGTGCACATGACGAGCCAGGCGACTCATCAGTACCTGAATGAGAACGAACCGGAAGCCGCCCCCGGCCCGGTGGGCACGCTCATCCGTAACGACCACCGACCGCGCTACGCTGAGCGGGAGGAGGCGGCATGGGCCTGATCCTCGTGTTCCGCCGGCTCGTTCACGTCCAGGTCGTGCTGGGCATCATCGCCTTCGGCGTGGCCGAGCAGAACCCCGTGCTCGTGCTCATCACCGGCACCATCGGCACCCTCGCCTGGTACATCGTCGAAGGCCCCAACGGCAGGCCCCTGCCCCAGTGGGTGATCAACCTCGGCGTGGTGATCACGATGCTGGCCCTCCTGCGGCGAATCGTGAATGTCGGGCTCGTGCTCGGCATCGGCGAGTTCATCCTCGCCCTCCAGCTTTTCCAGCTCTACGGCCACAAAGAGAACCGCGACTACGCCCTGCTCGTCGTGCTCAGTCTGCTGCAGGTCATCTGCGCCAGCATGGTCAGCGTGACCGTGGTGTTCGGGGCGTTGATGCTGATTTACCTCGTGCTGGCGCTGTTCACGGTGTTGCTGTTTCAGCTCAAGCTGGGCCACGACGAGGTTCGCGAGGCGATGGCTCGCCAGACGCCGCGGGACCGCAGCCCCGCCCAGCCGAAAATGCTGTTCACCCGCGGCCATCGCACCCATTTCCACGTGCTCGCGGCGTTGAGCGGCGTGTTCTGCATCGTGCTGGCGTCGGGATTCTTCGTCGCCATGCCCCGCGGGGCCGGGGCGGGGATGCTCGGCGACTGGCGGGCCCCCGTGCGCCAGCGGGTCAGCGGCTTCTCGCAGCAGATCAACCTCGGCGGCAAGTCCCGCATCAGCGAGTCCCGCGTGCCCGTGCTCAATATGGCCCTGCGGGTCGACGGGCAGAACATCGGCGGCAGCAACCGATCATTCCTGCTTCGCGGCATGGCCCTCGACCGATACCACCGGCGCACCAATCGCTGGCAGCGCAGCGCCGGTGAAGGCGAGAACGATCCTGTCACGCCCCTCGGACCAACGCAGACCGCCACGTTCGTAGCCGATTCCTACCAGCCGGCCCTCACGGTGACCCAGGAGATCACGCTGCGTTCGGATACGCAGAACGTGCTGTTCAGCGTGTTCCCGCCGCTGGCGCTGAGTTCCACCCACGTGGAGGCAATCACCTTCAATCCGCGCGACCAGGTGATCCGCAGCGGCAGTTCCACGGCAGGCAGCATGCAGTACACGCTGGCGGCGGAGTACACGCCGCGGCGGATGCAGCAGTCGCTGCTCAACGCCTATCGGAGCCGGTATCGTCCGGCGTTCAGTCCGACCCGCGCGGAGCAGCCGCCCCACCGCCGGTATCGTTACGCACGGCGACCGGTGCTGGACGACGACCGAATCCGCCGCTACGCCCAGACGATCCTCGATGCCCACGATCTGCAGCGTGAGCGCCGGACGCCACACACCGAGCAGGACGTGCAGATCTGCCGCGTCATCGAGCGCCACCTGCAACGGAACTTCTCCTACACCCTCGAGCCGCAACGGTCCAGGACGGACGACGATCCGATCCTCGCGTTCCTCTTCGAGCATCAACGCGGCCACTGCGAGGTGTTTGCCTCGGCGATGGCCACGCTCCTGCGGTCGATCGGCATCCCCGCCCGAGTGATCACGGGCTTTGGCGTCTCGGAGTACAACGCGGTCGGCGGGTATTACGTCGTCCGACAGAAACACGCTCACGCATGGGTCGAGGCACACATCGGGGACACCGGCTGGTTGAGCTTCGACCCCTCTCCCCCCCAGTCGATCCAGAGGTTGCACGAGGATCACGACGCGTGGTGGGTCGGGCTGCGGGACTTCTACGAATACATCGAGTTCCGGTGGATCAACGGCGTGATCACGTACGACAGTGGCCAACGGCGCAAGATCATGTCGATGCTGGACCAGTCGATGAACGCGGCCAACACGAAGCTGCTCGCGGCGTGGGACGACGCCCGACAGACGATCGGGCAGTGGCATCGACGCTGGCTGCCCGACGCCGCGGATTACTTCCTGCTGCTGCTGATCGTGGCCGGGATCGCCCTGGCGGTGTGGCTGCTGATGACGCTCGGGGTTCAACACCGCCGGCGAGTCCGGAAGCTCCAGGTCGAGCAGACGTCGCTGCTGGAGCAGCGGCGCCTGGTCCGCGACTGCGCGTTCTATCTGCGCACGATGAAGCTTCTGGAGAAGGCGGGGTACTCGAAGCCGACGTGGCAGACGCCGGGCGCTTTCGCCGAGGAACTGGCACGATGGGACGGCGAGGCGATGGCCACGGTAAAGCAGCTCACCGCGCTGTTCTACGAAGTCCGCTTCGGCGGCCGGGCCCTGGATTCGGAGCGGGCCCGCCGCGCCAACGCCCTGGTCGACCGGCTCGAACAAACCCTGTAACTGCAACCCGGCCAGTCATTTCAGATCCTCCAACTATCCGTCTCGGCGGACGGTGGGACGTTAAGTCACGTCCGGGTCTGGTCGAAAATCAGAGAAGTGAAACGTGAGCGGCGATCTTGCATGCGCCACGAAGGCGTCACCGCGCCCCGGCCAGACGAGTGCGAGCATGTCGGTAAACGCGAAAACCTGCCGGAGAATGCTGGAGGAAGCGGCCAGCCGCAACGATGCAGTTGAGTTGCTGTGGCCCGAACCGACCGGCGAGGTAAACCATGAGGCCCAGGCGGAGGCCCCGCCGGTGTCGTCGAAGTCGCGTGTGCTGAAAATGACCGACCAGACGGTGCTCGTCGAGCGCCCCGCCGGCCTTCGGCTGCCGCAGCTCGTTCGCCGCGACACGCCGCTGAGCATGATCCTCACCCGAAAAGCCGAACGATGGAAGTTCGACACGTGGGTGCTGGGTCACGCCCTGTTCCAGTTAAACGCCCGCCGACGCGTGCCGGCGTTGAAACTGGGGTGTCCGACAACGGCGGAGCGCTTCCAACGCCGCAACTTCTATCGGGCCAGCACGGTGGGCCTGGGCGTCGGACCGGTCGAGATGTGGCCGGTGCTCGACCTCGACTCGTGCCTGGCCGCGGAGCAGGCAAACCGCCGACTCCACGAGGGGGAAGGCGACAGCGAAGCCGATCCCGGATTGATCGATGGGCCCGACCCGGCACTCGGGATGAATTTCCGGGCGAACCTGGTGAACGTGAGCGGCGGCGGACTGGCCGCCCTTGTCTCCACCCGCCTCGCCGATCTGTTCGACGAACATACGCTGTTCTGGGTTGAGATGCGCCTGCCACAGATCGACCATCCGCTCGTCGCGGTCGCGCGGACCGTCCACCTCCAGTCGAACCGCGGCCAGCCGATCCAGGTGGGGATGGCCTTCGATTTCTCGCACGATCCGTCGCATCGCCGTTTCATCGAGGAACGCATCTGCCACTTCGCCGCCTGGCAGCAACGCCAGCAACTCCAGCGGGCCACCGCCCAGGCGCGATAGGCGGCTTCCAACGTTCCCGGATTATTCACCGCAGGGCGAAGCGGAGCCCCGGCGTTTTCGTCAAGGCCGTGGCGACCGGTCAGGGCCGCCACAGCGAACGAGGCCGCGGCGAAACTGCACCGGGCCCGACGGCGCGGCCGCCGCATGCCGAT
>CAYFQS010000289.1:0-5160 GCA_964345245.1 uncultured Planctomycetaceae bacterium
AGCCCGTCCGTCTCGTAGCCCTCGACCGGGGTGGGCAGCTCCTCGTCGCCGCGGTAGATGCTGGAGTTGAAGTGCTGGTTGAGGTTCTCGAAGCCGAACCAGTCCCTGAACCCGCCGCGGAGATGCTCCGGCGTGCGCTGGCGGCTGCCGCCTTTGAATCGCGGATCGCCCTTGATCGCCTCCGGCGTCTGGTCGCGCACGATCCCGCAGTGCCATTTGCCGAAGTAGGCCGAGTGATACCCGCCCTCGTGCAGGATCGTCGCGGTGGACGGCGAGGTGGGCTTGAACACGTCGAAGAAGTTCGGCACGGGCCCGGCGTGGGCGTGACGACCCGAGAAGATGCTGCCCCGCGAGGGCGTGCAGATCGGGCAGTTCGCATACGCCCGGGCGATGCTCGCGCCTTCCTCGGCCATGCGGTCCATCACCGGCGTGCGAAGGTTCGCATCGTCCATGTGCCCCATCGCCTGCCCGCGGTGTTCGTCGGAAAGAATGTAAACGATATGCGGTGATTTCTTGCTCATGCCGACCATTAAAGCGGATGGCGTCAATCCGTCAACCGCGCGACGGTTTCAACCGCCGCGGCCGAGCCGGCCCGCAGCGCACGCGAAGGTGCGGGTCATCGACGAGCGTCCCTCCTACGCCGCAATCCCCTCCACCGTCAGGTGCCTCACATCGGTGCGTTCACTGGCGTGTTCGAAAGTGATCGCGCAGACCTGTCCATCGGCATCGAGATCAAGGACGGTGTTCTCGTCCAGATCACGAGACTCCGCAATGTCGCCACTGCGGAACTCGATGTAGAGCGTGTCGGTGTCTTCGAAGTACTGAACCTTCATGGCTTGAATCCTCGATCGAAGAAGGCGTTGTGCACCGTCTCGCCATCCGGCAGCAGAATCACGCGAAGGTATCGTCCCTGCATCTGATTGACACGTGTCCACCGCCGAATGCGCCCGTCCGACTGTACGTCTTCCCTGATCGGTGAGGCGACTGCCTGTTGTATCCACTCAACTCTGAAGATAGCGCGATCAGGATGTGAACGGACAATTTGAAAGTAGCGGGTCGTCTTCACGCTAGCGTGCATTCGAGCATGTGCATTTTGCGCGTCAATTGTCGGAGCCGCCAGTCGGACAGCTACGCCGTCCTGGTCGCCACGGGGCCGCAGTAGCGGCTTGGCGATGGCGCGCTGAACGGATCGTCACACGGGGTGAGACGCATGCCTACAATCCTGTCTTTGAGCTTCAGGAGATTGCCCATGCACACCGCGACGTCCACGCCCGTCGACCCGGTCTCGGACAAGCGTCTGAACAAGTACTCGGCCCGCGTCACCCAGCCGGCGAGCCAGGGCGCCAGCCAGGCCATGCTCTACGCCACCGGGCTCAGCCCCGAAGACATGGACAAGCCCCAGGTCGGCATCGCCAGCGTCTGGTACGAAGGCAACCCCTGCAACATGCACCTCAACGACCTCGGCGACCTCGTCCGCCGCGGGGTGCGCGAGGCCGACATGGTGCCCATGCGGTTCAACACGATCGGCGTCTCAGACGGCATCGCCATGGGCACCGACGGCATGAGCTACTCCCTGCAGTCCCGCGACCTCATCGCCGACTCCATCGAAACCCTCGTCGGCGCCCAGTGGTACGACGCGGTGGTCACCATTCCCGGCTGCGATAAGAACATGCCCGGCTGCGTCATGGCCATGGCCCGGCTCAACCGGCCGTCGCTGATGATCTACGGCGGGACGATCAAGCCCGGCTGCGCCACCCTCCGCGACGAGCCGGCCAAACTCGACATCGTCTCGGCGTTCCAGTCCTACGGCCAGGCGATCGCCGGGGCGATCACCGAGGATGAACGCAAGGCGATCATCCAGAACGCCTGCCCCGGGGCCGGGGCGTGCGGCGGGATGTACACCGCCAACACCATGGCTTCGTTCATCGAGTGCATGGGGCTGAGCTTGCCGTACTCGTCCTGTACCCCGGCGGAAGAGTCGGGCAAGGCCGACGAATGCGCCCGCGCCGGCGCCGCGATCCGGCGACTGCTCGAAGCCGACCTGAAGCCCGGCGACATCGTCACCCGCCAGAGCTTCATCAACGGCATGCGCCTCGCCGTCGTGCTCGGCGGATCGACCAACGCGGTGCTCCACTCGATCGCCATGGCCCGGACCTTCGGGATCGAGCTGACCATTGACGACTGGCGGCAGGTGAGCGGGGACACCCCGCTGCTTGCCGATCTCAAGCCCTCCGGGCAGTACGTCATGGAGGAACTGCACGAAGTCGGGGGCATTCCCGCGGTGATCAAGCTGCTCATTGAGAAAGGCATGATCGACGGCGAGCAGATGACGGTGACCGGCAGGACGCTGGCCGAGAACGTCGCCGACCTGCCCGGGCTCGAGAATGGGCAGGAGATCATCCAGCCGATGGACAAGCCGATCAAGCCGACCGGCCACATCATGATCATGCGCGGCACCTTCGCCCCCGGCGGATGCGTGGGCAAGATCACCGGCAAGGAGGGCAGCCGCTTCGAAGGCCCGGCCCGGGTGTACGACAGCGAGGAAGACATGCTCAAGGGGCTGGAGAACCACGAGATCACGACCGGCGACGTGATCATCATCCGCTACGAAGGCCCGAAGGGCGGGCCGGGGATGCCCGAGATGCTCACCCCCACCAGCGCCCTGGCCGGGGCGGGGATGCTCAAGGACGTGGCGCTGATCACCGACGGGCGGTTCTCCGGCGGCTCGCACGGATTCATCATCGGCCACGTGGTGCCCGAGGCGATCGAGGGCGGCCCCATCGCCCTGGTCGAGCCGGGCGACACCATCGTCATCGATGCCGAGGCGGGTCGGATCGACCTGCACGTGGACGAAGCGGAACTCGATCGACGCCGCGAGCGCCGGATTCGGCCGGATTACCCGGTCAAGCGAGGCACGCTGTGGAAATACATCAAGAGCGTGCAGGACGCCAGTCACGGGTGCGTGACGGACGAGTGACAGCGGCAAGTCCGGAAACGACAAGCCCTTACCGGGGGTGGGCCGGACGTCTGATGGCCCGGATTCGCCCGGCGGCGCTGGGCGCGACGGCGTTCTCGTTAGAAATCACTCTTTTTTTCTTGACATTTGCGGCGGATGGCGCATGATTGACGTGGTTAATCCGGGACAGCCAACGTGGTGTCCCGTCAGTTCGAGCAATCATGTGTCTGGAGGGATACTATGAACAAGCGAATCCCGGTTGGATTGACAATGGTCGCCGCCGTGTCGATGTGGTCCGGGGCAGCGACGGGCCTGACCCTCGAATCGGAGGTGACGAACCTCAACAGCGGCGACCGGATCTCGCCGAATTTCGTGCTGCGCGGCCGGGCGTACAACGTCGATCCGGAGACGACGCCGAGCGAGCAGGGCCTGCGCGCGTTCTACTTCGACAGCCCCAACGACTCGAACCCGTATCCGGTGCCCGACGAGCCCACGGCTGGCGGGTCGCAGATCAACTTCGGCCGCAACAGCGAGCTGGCCGCCGATCCCACGAGCAGCAACAACTGGTGGGTCCGCGACGACCAGGCCTTCCGCGACGCCAACGGCATTCCCAGCGCGTCGCCCAACGAGCCGACCAACAAGCGTCTACCGCCGTACATCTTACGCCAGTATGTCAACCCCGACGGCACGACGAACGGCGGCGCAATCAACAACTTCCTGGTGCGGATGGAAGGCACGGTCGACATCCCCTACGACGGAACGTACACGTTCAACGGCGGCGGCGACGACGTGGTGGACATTTATGTCAATGGCCGCCCCGTGTTCAAGGAACAAAACAGCGGCGCGTTCAACGGCCAGGTCGAGCTCGAGGCGGGAGCGCACCCGATCACGCTGGACTTCGTGGAGTTCACCGGCAACGAGAATTACAGCGCCAACATCCCCGGCGGGGCGGCGGCGCTCAAAGCCACCGCCCAGGACGAGCACATTTTCGCCGGCCGATCGCTCGAGATCGGCCGGGTGCTCAGCGAGCAGCAGACCGGCTGGCTCACCGCCCGGTTCAACGACGACACGGACGGCAGCGGTCTCGTGCTCGACGCCAACGGGCCCGATGATCGCGGCGAACTGGCGTACTGGAAAGGCGGCGTCAGCGGCGTCGGCGAGGTGGATAGCTTCTCGCCCAAGAACAGGAACTACCACCTGTCCATGGCCGGTTTCTGGAACGTGCCCGAAGACGGCGACTGGGAATTCCAGGTTCAGAACGCCGATGACAACGCCTGGTTCTCGATCACCAATGACACCGGCACCAGTCCATGGGATTTGACGCCGCTGGCGGACGACGTCGGCGGCACGCCCGAAGGCAACACGGTGTCGGTCATGCTGGAGGAGGGTTACCGCCCCGTTCTCTTCGAGTTCGGTGAAGGCGGCGGGGGCGAGCGGTTCTCCTTCCGCTATCGCAAGGCCGGCGACAGCAGTTGGCTTAACTTCAACCGTGCCGACTTGCTGTCCACCGACGACGAAGTGCACGACTGGGCCTTCATCGGCCAGTCTTCCGAGCAGGTGACCAGCCTGGATGACCTGTTCGCCCTCGACCTGTCCGAGGAGATGGTCGGCGAGATCATCGATCTGCGCATGACCGTCGCGGGCAGCAATCTGAGCACCGATGTCTTCGAATTCAGGGACATCGAAGTGGTGCCCGAACCGGCGACACTGCTGCTTTTGGGAGCGGGTGGATTGCTGATGACGCGGCGACGCCGAGCCGCAGCGTAGTCGCAGGTTCGGAAGAATCGGCCCCCGGCGGGTCGCGCCGCAATCAAAGGATCATGAACAGGACGCATCGGCAAAGCCGATGCGTCCTGTCCATGGCACCGTAGGCAGCCCCTGATCGACGAGGCATCTACTTCCCGGCGTCGTGCTGGTTGCCGCGCGGACCGTGCTGCTTCAGCTCGCGAAGCTGCTTGAGGGCGGCGTGAAAGTCCGCGGCATCGTGGCGGAAGCGCACGGTGACCGTTTTGCCGTCCACGCCCATGTTGAGCGATTGCATGAGATCGACCGCGGGCGTGGGGGCGTTGGGCTCGCGATTGGCCGCGGCCATCTCTACGAAGGCCAGCATGCCGCGCACGCCCGTGACGAGGTTCTCGGCCTGCTCGGGATTGACCATGGTCAGTTCGGCATTGAGGTACACTTCGCCTTCCTGCTCACCGGCA
>CAYFQS010000290.1:0-5144 GCA_964345245.1 uncultured Planctomycetaceae bacterium
CAATGCGGACTTTGACGCCGACGCTTTCGAGCACGACGCACCGTGGATCGAAGAGCGGAACTGCATCGAGATGCACCTTGTCAGCCGTCGCGACCAGGCGGTACACATCGACGGCGAACGTTTTGACTTGATCGCCGGCGAGCGCATTCATACCGAAAGCTCGCACAAATATGAATTCGACGACTTCGCCGCCCTCGCGCGCAAGGCGGATTTCTACCGCGAAACCGTGTGGACCGACGATGATCGAATGTTCAGCGTCCAGCTATTGCGGGCGGGGTGACCCGATCCACTGAATCAGCATCTGTTACGATTTCGATGGGCGTCGAAGATATCGTCCTGTGTGGCTCAACTCCCAGGAGATGCGTCATGGCTTGCAGGAAAGCATTCACCTTGATCGAACTGCTCGTGGTGGTGGCCATCATCGCACTGCTCATCTCGGTTCTCCTGCCCGCCCTGAACCAGGCCCGGGACGCTGCCCGAGCCACCGTCTGCACTGTCAACTCGCGTTCGATGATGACAGCGCTCATCGCGTACCAGCAGGAGAATGCCGGCCGGACCCCGGGGCTTTCCGGCTGGCACCCGGTCAATCTGTACGGGTGGGGCCATGAGTATGTCTGGTACGTTGCCATGGCGGGGTACGTCGGGCTGGAATCAATCGCGGACCATCCCAAGACCAATGGGCCGGGCGGACAGTTCGACGCCTATGTGCAGTCCCTTGCCGAGCGGGGGCGCGTCCGACAGAGTCTCATGTTCTGCCCCTCGGTGCAGTGGCAGGCACCGGGACCGTATCCCGACAGCGCCCCGCAGCCGTGGTGGCATTATTCAAGCTATGCGCCGTTTACCGATACGTGGATTGGTCAGAGCGTTCACTACTGGCGCAGCGGCGCGCCGACCGGCGCCGGCTCCTGGACGGCGTCCGGCGCGCCAAGATCGGACAAGGTGGACGACTTCTTCCACAAGGCATTGTTCCAGGCGGAGAGTCCGGCGAACACGCCCGTATTCGGCCACTTCGCCAAGGCCAACGTCTGGTACCAGATCGAAGCAGCGCGTGGCTGGACGTCCCCGAGCTATGACTTCTCCAACCGCGAAGGGCTGACCCCGCTGTCTCACAGCAATCAGCTTCCCATTGGGTTCATGGACGGCCGGGCGGAACGGGTCAGTCTCTACGACTGGGAGGACGCGGGTCAGTTCGGTCCCGGCGGATACCGGCACGCCTGGCGCCGAGCGGTGTGGTAGATGCCGTGGGCCCCTCGGGTATGACAACTCGATCACACCGTCAATGTGTCAGGGCGTAGAAGAGCCAGTTGATGGAGAACTGGTAGACCTCTTCCCGGGCCTTCTGGGTGGTCGGGGTGGTGTCGCCATGGGCCGCGTTGCCGAGCGGGTTGAGCGCGGTGGGCGGGGAGCTGACCTCCCACGAGCAGCCGTAGTCGTTCGGGCATACGAGAATCGCCGGTCGACCGTTGAAGTAGGCGCACTGCATCGGCTGCATGAACTGCTCCTTGAGCGGGCCCGGCAAGCCATCCAGTTCGTAAACCAGGTTGAACAGGTCGCCGAACTCCTTCGTCTCCCGCAGCATCAGCTTGAGCTCGGCGCCGGGCGCGATCCGCTGAACGTTCGACGGCACCGAATCCATGAACGGGCCGGTGCCGGTGCAGTCGTCCAGCAGCAGTGTTCCGCCGCGGGCAAGGTACTTCTTCAGGTTCTCCACCTCGTCATCGGTGAACTGGAACGGAAAATGGCTGGTGAAGTAGATCAGGGGATAGTCGAAAATCTCGTCTTCCGTCAACTCGATGCCTTCATTATCCACATAGACCGGGAACTTGTTCTGCGTGCGCTCGCGAATCTGGTAAAAGAGGTACGGCAGCGCGGTCGGGTCGTTGTTCCAGTCGCTGTAACACTGGGGGTTGATCCGGCGGACCACGACCTTGCCGCGTCGGTCCTTCTTCAGGTCCACCACTTTGTCAAGGTTCGTGCCGTCGAAGGCCACGACCTTGGACTTCGTGGCCTGCTCAAGCCAACTCACACCGGGCGCGGCGGTCGTGGAGAGCAGTATCGTCAAACCGGTCAGGATGCCGATGAGTGTTCGCATGGTGGTATCTCCGAGACATAGAACGATAGCACCGGACCGTCAGTTCGCCAAGTGCAGTTCACCGTCGACCCAGTTCGCCACGTCGTGCTTCTCGCCGTCGCCGCCGTCGGTGATCGACAGGACCAGCCGACGTACGTCGCCCAACTCGTCCACTTCGAGCGTCGACGGTTTGCTGAAGCCGTTGACGAGGCCGGAGTTCGCCACCTCCCGCCCGTCGGCGAAGATGCGGAAGATCACCGACCCACGGCCTTCGGTCGATCCATCGATCCCCACCGTCACCGACATGCTTTGAAACAGCCCATCGAGGGGCAGTTCGATAAACGACGTCGCGTGAGCGCCGATGCCGGTCTCATAATCCTCATCGCCGATAGTCAAGGGCGTGCCCACGACGCTGACGTACTTGCTTACCTCGCCCATGGTCTGCCGGGCGTTCAGGATGCCCCAGCGGGCGAGGGCGACACGATCGTCCGGCATCGGTTCCAGGCGGTAGCCGGCACAGTTGCCCGGCTGCTCATAGCGGATGGTCACGCGGTTTTCGCCTTGCTTGCCGCCCAGGAGGACGAAGCAGGTTTCGCGAACGCCGGGATCGTTGAACTGCTCGCCCGCGGTCAGGTCCCACTTCCGCTCCGGGCCGCCGTTGAGCTGCACGTGGAGCGTCTGTCCGTCGCCGTCGAAATACCAGCGTCGTTTGAGCAACACCGCGCCCGGCTCGTCGAGCTGGAAGGCGAAAGACTCCTGCGTGATGCCGTGGAGGAACGGCTCCCGCAGCTTTCGGCCGCCGGGGATCGTTCCCGCGTGGACCTGCTGACGCGTGTCGCCGGAGGCGGCGTACTCGGCCCGTTTCACGCTGGCCGGCTCCGCAAGATGCAGATCGAGCACCACACGATGACCTCCGTCCGACGCGGACAGGTGTCGCAGCTCGTAGCGCAGGTCCTCGAGGCCGTGCTTCGGGGGCATGGTCAACATGACCGGCAGCGCGGTCAACTCCAGCGACTCCTCAAGCTTCACGGGGAAGCCGAAGGCGTCCCGGGCTTCGACGTCGCGCCACGTCGCAGGCGCCACGTAAGCCCGAGCATCGCGGACGGCCCGCCACACCGCAACCACCAGACGCCCCGAAGCATGGCGGTAGATGAACGCCCGGTTGCTCGCCAGTCGCTGGTCCGGCAACGCAATACTGTCGACATACTCGTGCTCGGCCAGCATCCGCCGCGTGTGCGCGAGCGAGAAGTACGCGGGCTTCGGCACGAAGGCCGGGCGGAAAGTCTGCAGGTCGGCGCTGTTGCCGTAGCGGACCTTGTAGAACACGCCGAACCCCTCGAAGCTGAGTCCGCCGTTGGCGAGGTCGAACTCATGCGGCGTCGCCCCGCGGGAATTCAGGATCATCGCGGCCCGGGCGTGGTAGGCCGCCTGCTCCCGCGGCGTGAGGTACTCGCCGATGCTCCAGTCCAGCTCCGTAATGCGCGCCTGCCGCTTCGTCTGGCGCAGGTCAATCAGGTCGTTCAGGTCATCGAGGAAGCCCTCGACGTCCGCCCGCTCGGGCGAGAGTTCGCCGAGGTTCATCTGCACTGCGACTTCATCAAAGGGCAGCTTCGCCGGATCGGGCATTTGCCGCAGGTATGACAGGGCGTGGTCGAAGTTCAGCCCGCCGGCGACGACCTTCGCTTCCGGGTCGTACACGTCGACCCATTTGCTGAAAATCTTGAGCATTTCGGCGTACTTCTCCGGCGGGACGGACTGGGGCGACTGCTGCAGGTCCGGGTTCTCCCAGAAAATCCACCGGTCGAAATCGCGGCTGAACTCGCGGCACATCCCCCGGACGAACTCGCTCCAGTCGATCATGCGGCGCGGGATTTGGAGGATGTTCGAGATGTAGCGGACGTATTCGGCATTCGCCAGGCGCGATTGGGCCTCCGGGCCGGCCCAGTCCGCGGAGAAGCCGACGATGGGCAGGACGGTGTATGCCGGGTCGAGCTTGCCCATTTCCTTGCGGAACCAGTCGAAATGGAACAGATCCGGGGCCGGCTCGGCATTGTCCCAGTCGAGGTAGAGCCGCTCGTTCATCAGGCCGAGCGAACGCCGGAGGGCGAGCTCATCGCGAAGCATGTGCCGCGGCGTTTCGCCGAAGTAGTTCGATTGATCGAGGACGATGATCGGCGCCTCGATCACCGCATCCCCCGCGCCGGCAACGCGCAGCGCGTAGACGCCGGGCTCGAGCGCATCGATCAGATTCACGAGCGGGCGATCGCCCGCGGCGAGGTTGACCGTCTTCCCGCCCTCCCCGGCCACGAAGCCCTGATAGTTACGGAGCACGTAATCGAGCGTGATCTCGATGTCGGTCGGGGCGAGACTGCTCAGGCGCACGTTGAGCGGTTCGCCCGGCGAGAACAGACGCGCTTCTTTGGGATAGTTCAAGGCGAGATCGACCTGTCGGTCGTCCGGCACGTGGGTGATCACGCGGATGCGATCGAGGCGAATCTCCGCCGGCGCTTCGCCCTCCTGCGGCTCGACCAGCCACGCCCCGAAGGCAAGGTTCAGCGGATACCACGGCTTGAAGAGGAAGAACCGGTTCTTGTCGCCGTAATGGGCGGGGATCGGCGGAGCGGACACGACCACTTTCCGCCAGCCGGTCCAGTCCACGACGATCGGCTCGGGCCAGAAGAGGTTATACGGTCGCTGCCACACGCCCGTCCGCGCGCTGTCGATGAACCATGGCTGGAGGCGAACCTCACGGCCGTCACCTTTCACCATCAGTTCGACGCGGTCGACCAGCCCCGGCAAGGCCGGGTGCAGCAGCACCGAGTTGTTGGGTGAGACGGGCTCGCCCTGTTCGTCCGTTGTCGGCGGCTTCACCGGGATGACCAGCGAATGGGCCGTGTCCTCGGCACCGCCGGCGGCGATCTCCGCGACCGGCTCGCCGACCCGGCCCGGCCGGAAGCTGTTGTATTCCGCCGCCTGTTCAAAATCGAATCTCAGGCCGGCCTGATCGGTGCGCTTGAACGTGACCCGCCGGGTGGTGCGAACGCCGGGGCGCTCGGGGTCGATGAAGGTTACG
>CAYFQS010000291.1:0-5132 GCA_964345245.1 uncultured Planctomycetaceae bacterium
AGGCCAGCTCCCGGGTCACGAACTGCCGCGTGGCCCCGGCAGGGGCGGCGTTCACCGCCGCGGCGACGGTCTCGGCTTCGACCTCGGCTTCGCGGTTGCCGCTTTCGGAGGCGACCGCGGTCCTCGGCACCGCGGCGAGCAGGTGCCTGGCCAGCCGCTCGAAATCCTGCGAGCCCCGCGAGGCGGGATCGTATTCGGCGATGGGCTGGCCGAAACTCGCCGCCTCCCGCAGTTTGCTGGAATAGTGGATCGCGACGGGCAGGACCTGCTCGCCGAAGTGCCGGCCGAGCTCGCCGTACAGTTCCCGGGCGATCTTCGTGCGCACGTCGTACATGGTGGCCAGCACGTGGATCGTGACCTGGTGTCGCACCCGCTGGGCGAGCATGCGGATCGTCGCCGCCTGTTTCACCGCGCCCTGCAGGCAGAAATAGCCGGTCTCCACCGGGATGATCACCTCGCCGGCGGCCCGGAGGGCGTTGAACGTCAGCAGCCCGATGGACGGCGGGCAGTCGATGACGCAGATCTCGTAATCGTCGCGGATGGGTTCGAGCACGTTGCCCAGCCGCCGGTCGCGGTCCTCGGCCTCGGCGAGCTTCTGCTCGACGGTGGCCAGGGCCATGGTGCTCGGGGCGAGATCGAGCTTGCCGGAGATCTGCCACAGCACGTCGGACATGTCAAAGCGGGCCGGTGCGGCGGCGAGCAGGGCGTCGGCGATGGTCTGATCGATCTGCTTTTCGGGCACCGCGAGGCCCAGACCGCAATGGCCCTGCGGGTCCACGTCGACCAGCAGCGTCTTGCGGCCGAGGTCGGCAAAGGCGGCCGCGAGGTTGATCGCGGTGGTCGTCTTCCCGCAACCGCCCTTCTGGTTGATCACCGCGAAAACGCGCACGGCGGGTTCCTTCGTCCTTGAAAGACCGCGAGCCGATCCGTCGGCCCGTCTGCCCACACGGCCATCCGCGACACACCCCGGCTCAATACGCCGCTGCGAAAAGTATCGGACTTTGACCAATAATTCCTTGAATATCAATGGTGATATGAGGGCAGATCGGGGGATTCGCGTAGGCCGATGGAGCTCAGATCATCGCTGAAGCGAGATTCGCGGACAGGCGGGCGCCGGCGACCGCGGCCGGCAAACGGATCGGACGGGAGACCGCGGCGGGGCTCGCCGGGCAGGGCTCGGCGGTGATGACGCCGATCGGGGAGATGACCTGCGGCGATCCGGCCACCATCCACACGAATGCAAATCCAGGCCACATCCATGAGCGACTCGTTCAGAAAAGATCATGAAATGTTATAAGTCGCTTATTTCAAGAAATTCTGCAGACAATCTGCCCCGGTCTGCTGTGCTAACCGAAGACGATGGCGGCATAGCCGACGGAGTTGTTCGGATCGCCGTGGCCGATGCTCGCCAGTTCGCGGGTCGAATTCGTGTGCTCGAGCAGGTAGGCCCGGGCGGCCCCGAGTTCGCGGCAGCCGGCGACGGTCGCCGCCACCGATCCCCCGCCGCACGTGTTGTGGTTCGCCACCGCCTCGGCCACGATCTGCTCCGCTTCCATCGATTCGATCATGTTCAGCAGCTGACGGTCGTTGATCTCGTGGGCCCAGCGCCGCCCGGAGTCGCCCAGCCCGTGCTGCGTGAAGCCGTAGTTCGGGCCGTAGTGGGTCAGGTCCACGCTCGAGATCATGCCCACCGGTTCGTCCCACGTCGCGGCGAGCCGGCCGATCTGTTCGCCCCACTCCGCCGCCTGCGGCACTGGCGGGATCAGGCAGGGGACGATCCGGATCGGCTCCTCGAAGCATACCTGCATGAACGGCAGCACGACCTCCAGGCAGTGTTCGCGAACGTGGGCCTCGGGCATCCGCTCGAAGCGGTCAAGATCGGCGACCGCGTCGCGCAGGCCGGCGTCCACTTCGACCGTTCCCAGCGGCGTCCGCCAGGCGTCGTGGGTGTCCACCGCGGGATGATCGATGTGCACCGTGTGGATCGAGCCGGTCATGATGAAGGTGCGGGCGGCGGTGCGCCGGGACAATGCCTTGATCGCCATGCCGCAGACTCGCCCCGAGCAGACCCAACCGGCGTGGGGGACCATGGCTCCGACGAGGCGGGCGGGCAGGTCGGGCGTGCGGCTCGGTCTGGCCAGGCACATCCGCGCCGCCTCGTCCTCGCAAAGGCGGGCGTCGTGCTGGTAGAACCGGCCCGCCACCACGGGCCGGCGAACGTGCTGCGTCTGCTCGGTCATGGCGCGACTCCTGCGGGTTGACCAGCGTGCGCCGTCATTTTAACCGATCCGATTGCACCGGGGTTACGCCTCAGCCACGCCGGCGTTGCCCTTGTCGGGCGCTGCGCCTCACGCTAGCGTAGGCGGTTTTCGCAGGAGTTGTTGCATGGCCACCGAATTCCGCACCGACGACTGGGAGCGCTACCGCATGTCGTACCAGCAGCCGCACGAGGCGCTGGAGCCGATCGACCGGGAGATCGCGGTGGTGAACGACGCGCTGCGGGCGCTGGTCGACGCCGGTGTGCTGGAAACGGCGGAATACGACGAGGCGAAGATGGCGGCCATGCGGCAGGCGGTGCGGGCGGAGTTTGATATTCCCTGGACCGCGATCAGCCCGCGGATGCAGCGGCTGATCTACGCGATCAACGCCATCGCCCGACCGGCGCGGATGATCGCCGCGGGCTGTTTCTGCGGCAACACGTTCATCTGCAACGCCGGCGCCGCGGTGGGCCCCGGCGCGGTGTACGAGGCCGAGGACCTGGTGGGCCTGGAGATTCGCGAGGACGAAGCCGCCCGCGCCGAGCGAAACGTCCGGGCCCTCGATCCCACGGGCAAAGCGCGCATCCTCGCCGCCGACGCGGTCGAGTGGGTCGCCGACTACGCCCCCCCGATCGACCTGCTCTACCTCGACGCCTCGACCCCGGACGCGGGCAAAAGTATCTACCTCGACATTACGCGGGCGGCGATGGACAAGCTGCCGACCGGCTCGCTCGTGCTCGCCCACAACAGCGTCAACGGCGGGAAGGCGGTCGAGCCGTTCCTCGACTTCGTCCGCGACCCGGGCCACTTCCGCAACAGCGTAAACATCGTGCTCGATCCCGAAGGTCTTGAAGTCTCCGTGAAGTAAGTTGAGAACCATCATGCCGAACCGACCGAATATCCTGTTCCTGATGAGCGACGAACACCGCCCGGACGTGACGGGCTACGAGGGCAACGACGTGGTGCGCACGCCCACGCTGGACCGGCTGGCCGAGGGCGGCGTGGTGTTCCGCAACGCCTACACGCCCTCGCCGATCTGCATCCCGGCAAGGCAGTGCATGATGGCCGGGCAGTTGCCGATGACCTGCGGGTGTCAACGGTTCGGCAGCGACCTGCCGCCGTTCTCGATGACCTTCGCCCGGCGGTTCGCGCAGTACGCCTATGTCGCCTCGTGCCACGGCAAGCTGCATCACACCGGGCGAGACCAGATGCAGGGCTGGACGCAGCGCGGCAGCGGCGACACGTCGCTCGCCGATTGGGCCGTCGATGGGCTGATCGACGAGGAGGTCAAGCGTTATCCGCCCGAGCCCGGCACGGGCAAGTGGTCGAACCAGAAGGAGATCGAGCGCGCCTCGATCGGCGGCGGGCATCACGTCCGCCGGGATGCCCGGGCCACGCAGTCCGCGGTCAATTTCATCGAGAACCACTTCGTGAGCCCGATGTATGATCGGCCGGGGCGCCATCGCCCGCTGCTGCTGAAGCACTCGCTCGTCCAGCCGCACTACCCCTTCTTCACCGACGAGGCGAAGTTCAACTACTACATGAACCGCGTGCCGATCTTCACCGACGAGCGGTTCGACCACCCGGTGCTGCGGCGATCGCAGAACATGGACCGCGTGCAGGCCACGCCCCGCGATATCCGCCGGGCCACGGCCGGCTACTACGGCATGGTGGAGACCATCGACGAACACTACGCCAGCGTGCTCGACGCCCTGCGTCACGTCGGTGAAGACCTCGACGACTGGATCATCGTCTACGCCTCCGACCACGGCGAGATGCTCGGCGAACACGGCGTGTGGGAGAAGACGCGGTTTTTCGAGGCGTCGGTCCGGGTGCCGCTGATTATCCGCTGGCCCCGGCGGTTCAAGCATCGTGTGGTCGAGGAGAACGTGAACCTCTGCGATCTGTTCGCCACGCTGTGCGATCTGGCCGGGATCGACCTGCCGGACCGCGAGCAGACGGTCAACGGCGCCGCCCTGGACAGCCGCTCGCTCGTCCCGCTCATGACCGGCGACGCCGCTGAGTGGCGCGAGCGATACCACAACGAGTCGGTGAGTGAAACGGCGGGCAAGCACCTGATGATCAAGCGCGACGCGCTGAAGTACCAGTGGTACGGCGACGATGGGCCCGAGGTCCTGTTCGACCTCGCCACCGACCCCGGCGAAACGCGAAACGTCATCGACGATCCCGCCTGCGCCGACCGCGTCGCCGAACTCCGCCGCCGCCGCGCCGAACTCGGGCACGGCCCCGACGCCCGCAACTACACCAACGCCGGTTACGCCTGATCGATTTCCACGCGCGCCGCCCAATGCTTTGCTGCTTCGCGTTCATCCGCGGTTGGTCGGCCGGTCGGCCTTGGGGCGCGTGACATCTCACGCGGACGAATTCACACGCGGGGCAGGTCATGCACCCTCGGCCTGTCGGCCGATGGCGGCCGCCTTGATCGTCTTTTCGGCCAGTTCTACAATGCGAACGTGATCATTCCGGAGCTCGATCGATTCTTACGAGACAAAGGAGTTGGCCATGGCCAGCGAAACGGTGCTTGAATTTACGGACGACAACTTTGAGGCCGAGGTTTTACAGGCCGACCAGCCGGTGCTGGTGGACTTCTGGGCCGAGTGGTGCATGCCCTGCCGCATGCTCGCCCCGGTGATCGACGAGCTCGCCGACGAGATGAAGGAGAAGGCGAAAGTCGGCAAGATCGACACCGACGCCAACCGCGACGTGACCGTGAAGTACGGCATCAACGCGATCCCCACCGTCATCCTGTTCAAGGACGGCGACGTCGCCAAGAAGTTCGTGGGTATGACCAGCAAGCAGGACCTGGTCGCCGCGATCGACGAAGCCGCCGGCTGACTGGCCGACCGACATCCG
>CAYFQS010000292.1:0-5102 GCA_964345245.1 uncultured Planctomycetaceae bacterium
TCGGGCCGGAGGGCCACCGGTTCTACGCGAAACCCGGATGGGACGCGATGCTGAAGCTGCTTGAACGATCGTGAGCCGGTTTCGCCCGGCCGATCACGCGGCGTTGACGGCCATCGCCATTTTCACCAGTTCGGCCAGCGACTCGGCTTCCATCTTCTCCATGACATGGGCGCGGTGGTTCTCGACCGTCTTCATGCTGATCTCGAGTTCGGCGGCGATCTGCTTGTTGAGCATGCCGGACACGACGAGGTGCATGATCTGGCGTTCCCGGGGTGTGAGGCGGGCAAAGCGTCGCTCGATCTGTTCTTCACGGGCGATCTCCCGGCGCTGCTCGCGATCGGCGGCCAGGGCCTTGTGCACCCGCTGGAGCAGGGCGGAACCCTCGAAGGGCTTCTCGATGAAATCGACCGCCCCGGCCTGCAGGGCCCGCACCGCCATGGGCACGTTGCCGTAGGCGGTCACGATCACCACGGGGATGCGGATGCGTTCGGCCTGGAGGTGTTCCTGGAGGTCCAGCCCGCTCATGCCCGGCATTCGCACGTCGAGCAACAGGCAGCCGCGCATGGCCGGTTCGTACTCCTCGAGAAACGCCTCGGCGGAGTCGAAGGCGCGGCATGTCAGCCCGGCCGACTGGATAAGGAACTCGATCCCGCGGCGCATCCCTTCATCATCGTCCACGACGAACACCGTGGGCTGCGGCGGGTGGGTCTTCTGGCGCTGGGTGGCTTGGACCATCTTGATCTTGCTCCGAAAGGGGCAGGGTGAATCGAACGGTGATCCCTCGCGTGTCGTTGGCTTCGGCGGTCATTCGGCCGCGATGGGCTTCAACAATGGTGCGGCTGATCGCCAGGCCCATGCCCATGCCCGTCGCCTTCGTGGTGTAAAAGGGATCGAACATGCGGGCGAGTGTTTCGTCGTCGCAGCCCGGGCCGATATCGCCCACCGCGACTTCGACCCGATCGCCCTCGACGACCTTCGCCGAGAGCAGCACCCGCCGGGGCGGATCATTGTGCTCGGGGACCATGGCGTCGATGGCGTTGCGGATCAGGTTCACCAGCACCTGCTGAATCTGGATGCGGTCGATATGCACCGGCGGGGCGTGGTCGAGGTCCATGCCGAGCACGACCTGATTCTGCCGCAGATGGGCCTCAAGCACTTCGATGACTTCCGCGACGATCTGCGAAAGCTCGACGTCTTCCTTCTCGCCATCGCGGTCGGCGATGAACTCGCGCAGGCGGTGAATAATGCGGCCGGCCCGGCGGGCCTGGTCGCCGACCTCCTGCATGGCGTGGCGAATGACGTGGTCGGTGGCGGTGCCGGCTTCGAGCATGCGGATGCAGCCGTCGGTGTAGCTGGAGATCGCGCCGAGGGGTTGGTTGAGCTCGTGGGCGAGCCCGGCGGCCATCTCGCCCATGGTGCTCACGCGAGCAACGTGAGTGAGCTGCTCCTGCACATCGCGGGTGCGCTGCTGGGCCCGGCGGCGTTCGCTGATCTCACGCCGCAGCAGCTCGTTGGCTTCCTGCAAGTCCGCGGTGCGTTCGGCGACGCGTTGCTCGAGCTTGTCGCGGGCCTCACGCAAGGCCTGCTGAGCCCGCGCCCGCTTGACGATCTGGCGCTGCAGCGACCACACGCCCCACGCCATGCCGCCCACCAGCGCCGCGCACAACCCCACGAGCAACATCAGCGACCACGACCACAACCCCGCGCCGTAGCGCACGAGGCGAAGCCGCGTGCCGTGGCCGGGCGGCACGAGCTCTACCGCCGCCCGCAGGTGATCGTCACCCTCGCTGAAGCCGGGGAGCATGACGAGCGTATCGCCGCTCTCGCCGACGACGCTGACCTGGTGGTTGAGGATGATTTCCCGCAGCAGACTGGCGCGAAGCAGGCGGTCCCAGGTGTAGGTGCCCACGAGAAAGCCGCGATGCGCCTCGCCCTCGCCGACGGGCGCCGCGACCTCGAAGACCTGCTCGCCTTCGACGCTGACGAAGGACGGCGTGTACACCGCTCGGCCGGTTCGGCGGGCTTCGGCCAACGCCTCGGTTAGCTCGGGGCTGGTCATGTCGCGCTCAGCGAAACCCGGCGCGCCATCGCGAGGGCTGATCCATCGCACATCGCCGCCCGGCGCGACGAAGCGCACGCGGATCAGGCCCGGATGTTCGGTGAGCCAGGGAGCGAGGCGGTCGTGAACGGCGTCGCCGGTCAGTTCCTCATGCTGCAGCGCGTGGGCGAGGGTCTCGAGATACCGGCGATTGGCCCGGAGGCGGCCGGTGATCGACTGCCGGGCGGTGTGGATGCCGCGGTCGAGTTGGGCCTGCTGGTCGGCCCGGGTGCGAACGTGCATCAGCGTCACCAGTCCCCCGATCACGGCGAGCAGCATCACCGCCAGGGCGAGCGGGGCGAGCCAGGCCCAACGGGCCGACCACCCGAGGACCGGCTCAACGGAGTTTTCACCGCTGCGAGTGAGCATGCATCACGCCTTTGCCGGGTCGACGGAGCGACGTATCGTCGGCCGCTAGGGGAGTACGTCAAGCAACTGGTAGTAGTCGGCCATCTGCGCCGGCCCCGGCATGCGATGATCCACCGGCCGCCGGTCGTTGATCGGGTCGGCGTCGGCCCAGTGCACCGAGCCGTCCCCGAACAGACGGTTATAACCCGCGCCTTCATGCGGGGCGGCGATCGGCGTCTGGAATCGTCCCTGTCCCGCCCAGCCGTCCACCCCGACAAAGTCGGAGTAGATCACCTTGTTGCCGTAGTTCCGGGTCGTCCAACTCGGCTGGCCCTGCTCGGCGTCACCGCGATATCGGGCCGGGTAGGCCGAATTGGCCCCTACGGCCGGCAAACGCGAGCGAATCCGCGCGAGGCGGGGGGAGAGGTCGCCGGGGCGCTCACCGGTACCATTGTTCTCCGCGCTGCTGTGGACCGGTCGAAGCCAACGGTTCACCGACGTTCGGCGCGACAGGGGCTCCGACGGCTGGGCCTGGCAGTAATACGTCGCCGGCTCGGGGACGTACGCCACGAGTTCGCCGAGGTTCACCATGTCCGCGTCGGTCCGTCGCATGACCACGGTGTCGAAGACGACCGGCCCCGGGGCGGCGTAGTACTCCGGCAGCCTGCCCCGCTCGTCCATCGAGTGCGACCACACCCCCGCGCCCAGGTCGCGCAGGTTGACCATGCACGCCAGTCGCTCACGGGTGGCTTGCACGTGGGACAGGGCAGGCAGCATGATCGACAGCAGTACGGTCATGATGGTCACCACGACCAGCAGTTCAAGGATGGTGAACGCGGCTGAGGCGCCGTGAAACGCGGACGAGTTGGACGAGCGCATAATCACGACATTCGCGGCGGTTACATCGACAACTCCGTTGATCCATCTTCCGCTATAGTACACCACGGTTCCCGCGGAATGCCCATGGGTGATTTCCCGGAGTTCGATTGGCGGGGCGATGCGGGGCGCGGGTCGGTTGTGCCCGGCACGGTTCCAGAACCCCGCGCCTCGGAAAAACGGCAAGAATCGCAATGACAGAACGATACCAACACTCGCAAGCCGCTCACGAACGAGCCCGCCGGGTGATGGTGGGGGGCGTGAACTCGCCCGTGCGGGCATACCAGTCGGTCGGTCGGGAGCCGATCACCATCGCCCGAGGCCGTGGATGCCGGGTCACCGATGTCGACGGGAACGAATACATCGATTACGTCGGCAGCTACGGGCCGCTCATCCTCGGTCACGCGGCCGAGCCGGTCGTCCAGGCCGTGAATCACGCGGCGGCGGCGGGGATGACCTTCGGCATGCCGAGCGAACTGGAGACGACGCTGGCGGAGATGGTGGTCGAGGCCGTGCCCAGCGTCGAGCTCGTCCGCTTCGTAAGCAGCGGTACGGAGGCGACGATGAGCGCCCTGCGCGTGGCCCGCGGCGTGACGGGGCGGGGGAAGATCGTCAAGTGTGTGGGCGGTTATCACGGCCATGCCGATGGCTTGCTCGTCGAGGCCGGCAGCGGCGCCACCACGCTCGGCACGCCGAGTTCGCCCGGCGTGCCCGCGTCGATGACCGCCGACACGCTGCTCGTCGGCTACAACGACCTCGATGCGATGCAGCGGGCCTTCGACGAGCACGGCGACGATATCGCCGCGGTCATCGTCGAGCCGGTCGCCGGGAACATGGGCTGCATCCCGCCGCGGGATGGCTATCTGCAGGGGTTGCGCGAGCTGTGTACGGCGCGGGGGGCGCTGCTGGTCTTCGACGAGGTGATGACCGGATTCCGCGTGGCCTACGGCGGAGCGCAGTCGTTGTACGGCGTGACGCCGGACCTGACCGCGCTGGGCAAAGTGATCGGCGGGGGGATGCCGTGCGCGGCCTATGGCGGAAGGAGCGACCTCATGCGCCAGGTTGCGCCCGACGGACCGGTCTATCAGGCGGGCACGCTCAGCGGCAATCCTGTCGCCATGGCCGCGGGGATCGCGACCCTTCAGCAGCTTCAGACGCCGGGCACTTACGATCGACTCGATCGAACGGCGGGTCAACTCGCCGATGAGTTGCTCGCCGCTGCCGGAGACGCCGACTGCTCGGTCACCATCAACCGCGTGGGCTCGATGCTGAGCGTGTTTTTCTCACCGGAACCGGTGAGCGCGTATGAAGGCGCCACGGCGTGCGATACCGAGGCATTCGCCCGGTTCTTCGGTGCAATGCTCGACGGCGGGGTGGTGCTGCCGCCGAGCCAGTTCGAGGCCTGGTTCGTCTCGACGGCGCACGATGATCGGGCGGTTTTCCAGACCATCGGGGCGGCGCGTGAGGCGTTTGCGGTCGCCCGGTGATCCCGGAAGGACCGAAGTTTTAATGCCCCGGTTTCTTGACGAGGTCTGGTTTGGTGCTAAACTGAATAATAGAACAGTGAGCGCACGTGCCGTTGGTCGGGGCCAACGGACGGCAGTCAAACGAGTTGAGGGAGGATTCGCATGCGTAAATGCATGATGCCCGTATGTTTAGCGTTGCTGGTGATCGGTGTGTCGTCAGCGGACGCCGCCGTTCTGTCCTACTGGGCCCCGCAGTCGGTCTACACCACGACGCCGGGCGCTGCCGTGGATGTCGACGTGTACCTTGCCGAGGA
>CAYFQS010000293.1:0-5081 GCA_964345245.1 uncultured Planctomycetaceae bacterium
GCCATGCTCATCCAAGAACATTCCCGCCCCGGTCGCCGCGCCACCGCGCAGGCGCCGCTCACGACCGCCGACCACGGCGATCTGCCACCCGCGCTGCGTCGCAAGCAGCGCGCCGCGCTGCCCGAGGTCTCCGAGCTGCAGGCCGTGCGTCACTACACCCAGCTCTCGCAGCAGAACTTTTCCATCGATACGCACTTCTATCCGCTCGGCTCGTGCACGATGAAGTACAACCCGCGGATCAACGAGCGGGCCGCGGCCATGCCCGGCTTCGCCCATCTGCATCCGCTGCAGCGCGACGAGGACGTGCAGGGCCTGCTGCGGATGCTGCACGAGCTGCGCAACGACCTCGCCGAGATCAGCGGGCTGGACGATGTCTCGCTGCAGCCCTGCGCCGGGGCCCACGGTGAATACACCGCGCTGAAGGTGATCCGGGCTTACTTCCGTGATCCCGAAGCCGGCAACGCGCCGGATCGGCGCAAGGTGCTCGCTCCCGACACCGCCCACGGCACGAACTTCGCCTCCTGTTCCATGTGCGGGGCCGGCGTCGTGCAGGTCAAGAGCAAGGACGGCCTGGTCGACCTCGACGACCTTCGCGAGCAGTGCGACGATCAGACCGCCGCGTTCATGATCACCAATCCGAACACCGCGGGATTGTTCGACGGGCAGATCCAGGAGATCGCGAAGATCGTCCACGACGCGGGGGCGCTGGTGTACCTGGACGGGGCGAATATGAATGCGGTTCTCGGAATCGCCAGGCCGGGCGACTTCGGCGTGGACGTGATGCACTACAACACGCACAAGACGTTCTCGACGCCGCACGGCTGCGGCGGGCCGGGCGCCGGGCCCATCGCCGTTCGCGATTTCCTCTCGCCTTACCTGCCCGTGCCGCACATTACGAAGGAGGGCGATGCGTACGGCCTGTCGTGGGATCGGCCGAAGTCCATTGGCAAAATCCGCAGTTTCTTCGGGCAGATCGGCGTGCTTGTGCGGGCGTGGACCTATATCCGCGCCTGCGGGCCGGACGGTCTGCGGCGGATCGCCGAGACCGCCGTGCTCAACGCCAACTACCTCGCCGCCCGGCTGCACGACCGCTTCGCCATGCCGTACTTCGACCCGGACCAGCGGCGGTTCTGCGCCCACGAGTTTGTTACCGTGCCCGAGTCGCTCATCGAAGACGACGTGGCGTTGCTGGACCTGGCCAAGCGGCTGATCGACTTCGGCTTCCACCCGCCGACCATGCACTGGCCGGTGCACAACTGCCTGATGATCGAGCCGACCGAGACCGAATCGCTCGACACGCTCGACCGGTTCGTCGACGTGATGCGGCGGATCGCGGACGAAGCGCAATCGCAGCCCGCGACGCTCACCGAAGCACCGCAGAGCGCGTCGGTCAAGCGTCTGGACGAAGTCGCCGCGGCAAGGTCGCCGGTGCTCGCCTACGTCTGAGTTGACTCCACCCACCGGCGGGCGACGGGCGAGTTCAGCCGCGACCCGAAGTTCGGGGAGGCCCGCGGGTCGCCGCGCCGAAGCCGTCACGTCCGATTTCTGATTTGTCCAGCATCCGCGGATATGCTGTAGTCATGCCCGAGGTTCCCTGTCATTGCGGGGCGCGGTATCGGTGGACGGACGACCGTGCCGGCCGCCACGTGCGCTGCAGTTGCGGGCGGGTGTTGCGGATGCCGCCGGCCCCGCCGGCGGACGACGTCGACGCGGGCGACTTTGTCATTCAGCCCCCGCCGCCGAAGTCGGACGACGACCTGCGGGCCTGCCCGGCCTGCGCCGAACTGCTCGCGCCCGGCAGCGTGCTCTGCATGAACTGCGGCTTCGATGTGCGAACCGGGGCGATCACCCGGATCGAAGACGACGAAACCGACCCGCCGCAGGACATGGCGTCCCGGTTCCGGCGCGGCGGCATCGAGGCCCTGAACAACCGCGAGATTCCCATTGCGGTGATCGTCATCGGCACCATCGTCGCCGCCGCGGCGAGTATCCGCAGCCCGAGGGGCGCGGTCGCCTTTGCCGGCTGGTATCCCGCCATGGCGATCATGCGCATCTCGGTCATGGTCACCGCGATCTCGCTCGTCGGCTGGATCGGGAAGGAATACTTCGGGTCGTTCTCCGGACGGCTGCTTGTATGCGCGGCGATTTTCGCGGTGTTCGCCGGCTTCGGCGCGGTCCTGATGGCCGTGGACACCCGCTTCGGTCTGCTCGGGATCTGGCTGATCCGCATTCCGCTGTACTACCTCGCCATTCAGTGGTTCTTCGACATGGACGGGTTGATCGCGTTCTTCACCGCGCTGGTGATGTTCATTTTTGACTTTTTCGCCTTCGTCCCGCTGATCGCGGCGGGGGTTCTCGTTCCATGAGCGATGAGCCGAGGATTCAATGCCGATGCGGCGCCGGTTACGCGTATCGTCCGGGATACGCCGGGCGGATCGTGCGCTGCACGTGCGGCCGAACGCTCCGCATGCCCGATGGACCGCCGCACGCGGATGATGCCGCGGTCGCGGGGCGGTTCGAGGTGGATTCGTTCAACCTTGCCCGGCGCGAGGACGATCTGCTCGCCTGCCCGGGCTGCGCGACGTTGCTGCCGCGATCCGCCACGCTCTGCCCGGCATGCGGGTTCGATCGCACGACCGGTCGCCGAGCGCCGGTCGAGAGGCCGCCCCGCGAACGAAGCAAACACGAAAAGACGATGATCGCCGAGTCCGAGGCCGACCAGCGCCGGCGGGACTACGTCGCCGGCACCGTGCTGCTTGCCGCCGTGATCGCCCAGCTCCTGTGGTACCCGATTCTCGGCGGGGGCGGGCCTTTTGAAGCGATGCTGCTGGCCATGGTCTGGCCTCTCGTCGCCGGTCTGACCTGTCTCGGCGCGGCGATGATCGCCAGGCAATTGATCGGCGTGGTGTGGGAGCCGCCGACTTCCGCGGTCCTGCGGCTCTTCGCCATCGCGACGACCGTGCACGTCGTCCGGGCCGTTGTCGTCAACCAGTTGATCAGCCCGTCCGGCAGCACGCTCAACTACGTCGTGGCCTTGGGCATGGCCATGATCCTGATCCCCATCCTCGCCTTTGCGTTCGTGGTAACGCCCCTGGGGCTGCTGCTGCTCGGCCTGCGCTGGCTGTTCGATCTCGACACGGACGAGATGGTCACCGCCCTGATCGCGATGTTCGCCGCGGACACGATGGTCTACGTGATGATGAAGCTCGCGGGCCTGCCGGGGTGAAACGTGGCGAGCAGTCGACCCGGCGTCCGATACAATCAACAGCGTGCTCGACTTTCGCATCGAAGGCGGCCGGATCTATTCCGGAGACGCGCCACCCAGCCCCAACGGTGTGCCCGCTCCCGGCGCGGTGACTGCGCTCGGCATCCGCGCCGGTCGGCTCGTGCTCGATCCGCCCGAGGAAGAGCCGGCCAGGCGCGCCATCGACGCCTCCGGCCTTGCCGTCTGTCCCGGCTTCATCGACATCCACGCTCACTCCGATTACGCCGCCCTCTACGCCCCGACCGCGCTGAGCAAGGTCCTCGCCGGCTACACCACCGAACTCAACGGCAATTGCGGCTACGGGGCCTTTCCCCTGTATGGCCGGATGAAGCAGCGGCGGGAGGATGAATACGGCCGCTACGGTCTGAAGATCGACTGGGAAGAGGCGGAGGAGTACCTCGACCGCTGCCGCGCCCGGCCGATGGCTCTCAACCAGGGCCTGCTCATCGGGCAGGGGACGCTGCGGGGATCGATGGTCGGCTTCGACGACGTTCGGGTCGACCGTGATCAACGGCGGCACATGCAGCGCTATGTGGAGCGGGCGATGCGGCTCGGATGCTTCGGCATGTCGACCGGACTCGTGTACGCCCCCGGCAGTTTCGCCGATCGCCACGAGATCGTCGCCTTAGCCGAGGTCGTCGCCGACCATGACGGACTCTACGCCTCCCACCTCCGTAGCGAGTCGGACGGGGTGGTCGAAGCGCTCGATGAGTTTCTCAGCGTGTGCGAGCAGACCGGCTGCCGGGCCGAGTACAGCCATGTGAAAACCGCTGGCCGGCGGAACTGGCACAAGCTGCCCGCCGTTCGGCAGCGGATGAACGACGCGCGGGCGGCCGACGTGGAAGTTTTCGGCGACCGGTATCCCTACACCGCGAGCTGCACCGACCTCGCCACGATCCTCCTGCCCAACGACGCGCTCGCCGGCGGGGGGGAGGCGATCGCTGAGCGACTGAATGACCCTCGCCAGCGGGCCGCGCTCAAACGCCGCATCACCCAGCGCGAGCAGATCGACGGCGACGGGGCGGACTGGTTCGAGCGGGTGATGATCGCCGGGGTGGCCCACTCCGATTACACCGAGGCCTCCGGTCAGACGCTCGCCGGTTGGGCGGATCACGTCGGCGAGGCCGATCCGCTGGACGCGGCGTTCGATCTCATCGTGGCCGACAATTTCGACACGCAGGGCATCCATTTCTCGATGAGCGAGGAGAACCTGCGCGAGATTCTGAGCTGGCCGGACATCATGGTCGGCTCGGACAGTTGCCTGCGCGATTGTGTCGGGCCGGACTGTCACGATCACCCGCATCCGCGTAGCTTCGGCACGCCGGCCCGCGTGCTCGGGCAGTTCTGCCGCGAGTTGAAGCTCCTCGATCTGTCGACGGCCATCCACAAGATGACCGGCCTGTGCGCCGACGTGATGCGACTGACCGATCGCGGGCGGATTCGCCCCGGCTCCTGGGCCGACCTGGTGATCTTCGATCCGCAGACCATTGCGGACCGGGCGGACTACACGCATCCGGCCGAACCACCGACCGGGATCAAGTGGGTGTTCGTCAACGGCGAGGTGGTCGTCTCTTCCAACGGTGAGGCGCACCCGACGTCGGCCACGCCGGGGCGATTGCTGCGGTTCAGCGGGTGACGCGGGATTTCGGCGCGCCCCCGCTTCAGCGGGGCGTGATGCGGCATCCTGGCGCGCCCCCGCTTGAGCGGGGCGTGATGCGGCCTGCCGGCGGGTCCCGCCCTCGCTGAAGCGAGGCGGGCCGCGTGTGCGTGTGCCCCCGCCCTTGCTGAAGCGAGGCGGGCCGAGCGCCGGTACACT
>CAYFQS010000294.1:0-5065 GCA_964345245.1 uncultured Planctomycetaceae bacterium
ATGCGTGCGCAGGCCGCTGGTGCACATGTCGCACTTGCCGCACACGCAGTTGATGCTGCCGACCACGCGCTGGTCTTTGAGCTTCTTCGCGCGGTCGGGGGCGTCGCCGGCGATCTGCTCGACGATGCCGACGAACTCGTGGCCGAGCACGCCGGTGAACCCCATGTAGCCGCGGACAATTTCGAGGTCGGTCGAGCAGATGCCCGCCCGGAGCGGGCGCACGATCGCCTCGCCGGGTTTCAGCTCGGGTTCAGGGAGTTTGGCGTCAAACCGCAGTTGCTTGCCGTCGAATACGAGGCCTTGCACAACTCGCCTCCGGTGTGTGGGGGAATCGGGGAGATCGTAGGGCGGCGGGGCGGTCAGGAGTCGCCGGGGATCGGCTCCGGCTCAACGCCGCGCGGGGTCTCGGGCTGCGGCTCCGGCCGCTCTTTCCAGAACTGCATCCGGTCCAGCAGGCCGGGGCTCTTCTGATACGGTCGGTAGAGATAACGTTCGCCGTCGTCGAACAGGTTGCGATGGCTCTCGGCCCATTCGAGCCAGGGCCCCGCCGTGTCGCCGAGGTTCCGGCCGGTCAGAGTCCGAAGCGACCCGCGTGCCGCCGACGCCACCGCGAAGCTTCGGTCATCCAGCGCCCCGATCAGGGCCTGGAACACCCGCGGCGCGCGGTACTGCCCGAGGGCCTGGGCGGCGGCGCTGCGCACGTCCACGTCGTCATCCTCGGTCAGCCGCTCGATCAGCGGATCGACCGCCCGCTTGTGATGAATCCGCTGCAGCGCCTTGGTGGCTTCCCATCGCGCGACTTTGGCCGGGTGGTCGAGGTGAGGAATGATCAGCAGGGCGTCTTCGACCTCGCCGTGTTCGCCCAGGGCGCGAAGCGCCGCCGCCTGGACGGTCGGGTCAGGATCGTCCACGAGCAGACGATACAGCCGCAGATACTCCGCCTCGCCGCCCCAGGGGGCGTTGCTCAGCAGCGTGATCGACCGCCGCCGCTTGTCGGCGTCGTAGACATCGAAGGCATCGCGGGCGGCTTCACTCGGCTTGGGCGGGGCGAAATCATCGAAAAGCGATGCCACCGGCGACTTGCCGTCCCCGCCGCAACCGGTGAGGGCCCAGAGCGTAATGCTCAGCGCGATCAGTAGACAGGTTTGCAGTCGTCTCATGCTCGCGTCCTCGAGCGGTCGGTCTTTCCGTGCCGACGATCTCCGGGCATTGTACGGGTTGAGCCGCCGGCCCGCCACGTTCGCGGGTTTGTCACGCCGCAGGGCCACCGATACGATTGACCCCATCGTCACGCCGCGCTTGAATCCAACGGAAGCGAGCATCGCATGGATCGCAAGAAGATCGTCATTGTCGGGATGAACTTCGGCCGGCACATCGTGAAGCAGATTCTCGAAGGCCCCGGCCGCGAGTACTTCGAGCTCGCCGGGGTGTGCGACATGGACCGGGCCAAGGCCGACGAGAAGGCCGCCCAGTTCGGCGTCAAGGCCTACTACGATCTTGACGACGTGCTCGCCCTGCCCGACGTGCCGGCGGTCGGGCTGTTCACCGGGCCGAACGGCCGGGCGAAGCTGATCCATCGGATCATCCACGCCGGTCGCGACGTGATAACGACCAAGCCCTTCGAGACCGACCCTGACGCCGCCCGGCAGGTCCTGCTCGAAGCCGGCAAGCTCGGCCGGGTGGTGCATCTGAACTCGCCGGCGCCGGTGCTGCCGTCCGACCTGGGGCGGATCGTCGACTGGCAGGGGCGGTTCAACCTCGGCCGTCCCATCGCGTGCCGGGCCGATGTGTGGGTCAGCTACCGCGAGCAATCGGACGGCCGCTGGCATGACGATCCGCTGCAGTGCCCGGCGGCGCCGGTGTTCCGCCTGGGCATCTATCTAATCAACGACCTGCTGCGGTTCTTCGGCAAGCCGCGGAAAGTGCAGGTCCTCAGCTCCCGGATCTTCACCGGCCGGCCGACCGCGGACAACGCACAGCTCGGGCTGCTGTTCGACGACGGCGGGATCGTTAACGTGTTCGGCTCCTTCTGCGTCAAGGACCACGAGCACTACAAGAACCAGCTCGTTTTTAATTTCGAGAACGGCACGGTGTACCGCAACGCCGGGCCGATCGAGGATCGGCCGGATCACGACCCGCCGGCGAAGCTCGAACTCGTCGCCGACCGCGGCGGCGAGAAGATCATCGAGCGGGCCGAGGTGTGGGAAACCAGCGGCGGCTATCAATGGGCCAATTTCCGCCGGGCGCTCGACGACGGGCCGCTGCCCGACGAGATCGACCCCGAAAAGATCGTCGAGGCGGTGAAGGTCGTCCAGGCCATGCGACAGGCGGAGCAATCGGACGGCATTGCGGAAGTTGACAGTTGAAACCGACCGGCGGGTCGATCGCCATTCCCACAGACAGTGAGCGAGCGCATCATGAGCATCGGCATCGGACTTTTCGGCAACAACGGCCATCAGATACAGGGCAAGCTCCTCGACCATCCGAGGGCGAGGCTCGTCGCGATCGCGGGGTTCGACCGAGATCGTCTTCCCGACCCGCTCCGGCAGGATGGCGACGTCAAACACTACGACGCGCTCGATGAACTGCTCGCCGACGAGCGCGTGCAGCTTGTTTCCCTGTGCTCGCCGAGACGGGCGGATCAGGCGGCCCAGGCGATCCAGTGCCTCGAAGCGGGTAAAGCCGCCTACGCCGAGAAGCCGTGTGCGTTGAACGAAGCCGACCTCGATCACCTGATCGAGACCACCCGACGGACCGGCGTGGTGTTCCGCGAGATGGGCGGCTCGGCGTTCTTCCAGCCGTACCTCGCCATGCGACAGCTCGTGCACGCCGGCCGGCTGGGCGAGGTCGTCCAGGTCTTCGCCCAGAAGTCGTACCCGATGCATGGCGGCCGGCCGCAGGACGAGCAGGTCGACGGCGGGTTGATTCTGCAGAATGGCGTGCACGCATTTCGCTTCGTCGAGCACATCACCGGGCTCAAAATCGCCGAGGTCGACGCGGTCGAAACCTCGCTGGGCAATCCCGACCCGGCGGGGGGGTTGCGGGTGGCCGCTTCGGCCATGATGCGCCTCGATCACGGAGCCGTCGCGTCCGTCGTGATGAATTACCTCAACCACAAAGAGGGCCTCGGAAGCTGGGGCAACGAGCACGTGCGGGTGTTCGGCGTGGACGGCTTCGCCGAGATCACCGACGGCGGGCAGCGCACCCGGCTCATCGTCGGCGACACCGATCACGGCGAGTTCGATGCCTCCGAACCCTCCCACGACTACTTCGAGCAGGTGCTCGATGAGTTCGAGGGCAAGTCGTCGATGCCGCTGTCGCTGGAAGACGATCTGCATCCCACGCGGATGGTGATCCGGGCGAAGGCGGCGGCGGATCGGCGGGCCGCCGCCGGGGCGAAAGGGGGCCAATGATGGCCGGCGCAGCCGCGGATGTCGTCTTCCTCAACGGCCAGTGGATGCCGCGCGACCGGGCGCGTGTGCCCGTCGAGGACCGTGGGTTCATGTTCGCCGACGGCGTATACGAAGTGGTGCAGTACTACAACCGCCGGCCGGTCGCCATGCCGCGGCACGTCGACCGCCTCCGCAACAGTCTCCGCGAACTGCGCATCGAGATGCCCGATGGCGGATACGACTTCGCCGTGCTCAGCGACGAGATCATGCGCCGCAACGACCTGGCCGACGCGGGGGTGTACTGGCAGGTGACGCGCGGCGTGGCGTCACGGGATCACGCGTTTCCCGATCCGCCGGTTCAGCCGACCGTGCTCGTCATGGCGTATCCCATCCCGCCGTTCGAGCCCGAGCTCGCCGAGCCGGTCACCCTGTCCGCGATCACGCGGCCGGACCAACGCTGGCTGCGGTGTTCGATCAAGTCGATCGCGCTGCTGCCCAACGTGCTTGCCCGGCAGGAGGCGACCGACGCCGGCTGCCGCGAGGCGATTCTCGTTCGCAACGGCGTGGTCACCGAAGGTACTTCGCGAAGCATTCTCATCGTCGCCGGCGGCGAGCTGCTGACCCACCCGCTCGACGACACCATTCTCGGGAGCATCACCCGGCAGATCGTGCTGGACCTTGCCGCCGACGCCGGCATGTCGTGTCAGGAAATGCGCTTCAGCGTGGAACAACTGCTCGAGGCGGATGAGGTGATCGCCGTGGGGACGACCACTGAAGTCGCCGCGGTCACACGAGTCGACGACCGGACGATCGGTTCAGGCGTCGTCGGGCCGGTGACGCAGCAGCTTCATCGTGCATATCGCGAGTTCATCACGAGCGAATGTCGGATCCGGTAGCGGCCTCTGCACGCCGGTCACGGCGTCAGTCGCTCTCATCGGCGAACTGCACATACCGATCAGTGATGCCGTGGTCGGCGAGGTAGCTGGCCAGCATCGCGGCGTAGCTGGAGGTTACCATCGGCGCGTCGGCGAGCCCGAGCTTGTCGCGCACCGCCATGACCGCGTCCTCGGTCGGGCCTTCGATCTCGATGAAGTGCCCGATGTGGGGCAACTCGTCCAGCTCGACCCGACAGGCGTCGAGCTTCCACCGCCGCCGACGCTTCTCGAAGCGCAGGGCCTCGCTGAAGCCCAGTTCGCCGAACAGGTCGTTGAGGGCTTCGGGGTCGCTGACCTCGAACTCGATCTCCCGGCGCTTCTTGATTTCGCCGTGACTCCGCGGACCTTTGTAGGTGAGGATGGACTGACTGTGTTCGCCGCCGTTCGCGGCTTCGATGCTGCGCAGCCGCAGCCCGCGGTCCGAGGTTCGCATGGACTGATCGGCGGTGTCAAAGAAGATGTCGTGCTCAGTCATTCGACCGGCGTCTTCGGCGCCGAGTTCGCGCAAGCGGTCTTCCATATCGGCGGCGTCTTGCAGCCGCATCTTCGCTTCGATCTCGGTATGCAAATCCGGCACTCCTGATTTCCGGACCATTTCGGGTGGAGGGTGCATGGGCCTCATCCCCGGGCAAGCCCCGCACGTTATTCCGGCCAAAGGGGGGATGTCAACCGTGGCGCGAATCTGGCGACCTGGTTATCCGGCGATCCGGGGACCGTGCGGGCGGGGTCGCAAGCGAA
>CAYFQS010000295.1:0-5063 GCA_964345245.1 uncultured Planctomycetaceae bacterium
CCTGGCCGTCAGCCCGGGCCGAGGATCGTGAATGCCGGGGGACGGATGCCGGTTGAAAAGTAGTACACGAAGCCAATGGCGCTGGTGATCAGGGCGCCGATCAGATCGGCGGTGATCAGTCCGAGCATCAGCGGCTTGCCGCGCTGGAAGCCGCCAACGCCGCTGACCCGGACAGTCGCCGTCTTGATCGCCCACCCCAACAGGAAGGGAAAGCAGAAGTACAGCAGCGGCCAGATTCCCCACAACAGGAAGAGAATGGGATGAATCGGCCACCATGCCCAGCGCAGGCGGGCGACGGCACAAATTGCCACGGCGACAAACCCGAACCCCATCCACCCGAGACGCGATCCGTCGGGAGCAATCTGCAGCCAGCTTCCGGGCCCACTGACGCCGGTCGTGTCGCTGAGTTCGCCCCGCGCGCCGAGGTCGGACAGCACGGAGGTGGCTAATTCGAAGGGGGCGGTGGGCTGCTTGTAGGCGATGGAGGCGGGCAGGTTCGCCACGCCATGGCCATAGGCGAAGAAGAAGGTCGCCCCCACGGCGATGACCAGACTCAACACGATCATTCCAAGCACCGGCGCGGCGACGCGGGTCCGTGGAACCTCCGCCCGTCGGACCAGTTCCAGTCCGTTGGCGAGGAAGGGCATCAGGGCCTCCCGGAATCCGGGGATCAGCATCCCCGCCGCCACGGCCACAACGATGAACCCGGTCGGCCCGAGCCCTTCGACCCCGAGCAGTCCGACGAGCACCGTCGGCGGGGCCCAGCCGGGATAGAGGTAGAACAATCCGGTCTCGACGCTGATACGGGTAAGCACCACCGAAAGCATCAGCATCAGCAACACGAACATGATCGCCACGGACCAATCGAGTCCCGCCCGCTGCAGCAGACAGACCGCGAGTACCGTACAAACCGCCGCCGCCCGCGCCCCCCAGACAGCGCTGGAGGTCACGGCGAGGCGGGCGCGAAGTCCGACACTCGTGGTCAGCACCGCAAGGGAATACGCGCGCCCGAGGTAAAGGATCATCAGCAGAAACGCCAACTGGGCGCCGAAGCGAATCGGGAAGACCATCGAAGAAAACTCGACAGCCACGCCCCGTCGGATAAGCAGACCACAGAAAATCACCCAGGTGTATCCCGACAGGCCCAGACTCAACGAGATTTGACGCGGGAGGAAGTACGCAAAGCCGATCACAGTGAAGAAGAGTGTCGGTTGCCAGACGCGATAGGCCGCCCCGGGGGCCTGGGCCACGTAGGGCATAATCCGGCGCAGCGGGGTGAAGTCGAAGCGAACCGGGATTGCCGGAATTTCCGGGAACCAGGCGTTGAGGTAGTTCACCATGTGAATCCCAAGCACCGCGCCGAACGCCACCCAGAACAGCGATCCCACCCGACGGAAGATTGATCCTTCGCTTCGGTCGGTGAACCGGTCGCTGAGTTCAGAGATGATTCTGGGGATGGGGTAAGTCAGTTGCTCATGGTGTGACCACTGCGGGTGGATGACCCAGACCAGAGCAAAGGCGGCCAAGCCGAGCACAAACGTCAACCCGCCCCACGTGATCAAGGCCGACCGCCAGGCGACCCAGGGCACCGCGGCAATGCCGTAGCTGACCTCGTCGTCCGATCCGAGCATCAGCGGATTGGTGACATACGAATCGTGTCGCCCACCGGCGGGCAGGACGCCTCGGCCCCGGGGCGCGGGCTTGAGTTGATCGGGGAAGATCGACACGATCAGCGCCCGGGTTGCATGCCGATCGTGATGTTGCATCTGTCGCTCGTAAAAGCCGGCCAAGCCGAGAAGACCTCGGCTCTCCGATCCCAGTCGCCGGCGCAACTCAGCGACTGCTTCGGCATCGCCTCGATCGGCTTCGCCGACCGCGATGCGTTGCTCCACCGCATCGATCTGTTCGCGGGTGCGGCCCAACGCCCGCTCGACCGACCGACGTCGCTCCTGGGCGGTGCGGGCTCGGCTCGGCCAGCGGTCTTCGGAGACCTGATGGTGGAATTCGCCTCGCCGCACGAGCTGGTTGAGCCCGGCGAGCAGTACTCGTTGATCGCGAGGGGCGCCTTCACGGCGGTTGATGATTCGCCGAACGGCTTGCAGGGCGGAGACGGACAGGGCCTCGCCGACCCGGCGCTGCAGCGGTTCCGCCGATTCGCGGTCAAGTTGCCGGGCCAGGGCGAACCAGTCCGAAACATGACCGTAGGCGAACTCAGGCGACGCGTCGGGGATGTAACTGAAGACCTTCTGCGCCTGCCAGGCCGGCTTGACCCGATGCCAATACGCCGGCGTGCCGAGACCGGTGAGGATATTCGGGACGGTAGCGGACCAGCCGCACGCGGCGAGTGCAATCGCTCCGGCTACCGCCACCTCTGATTTCCGGAGGGCCCACCGCTGTGCCAGACGGAACATCAGTGGGTTCAGCACCATCAGCGCCGCCAGGAGGATTCCGAAGACAGCCACCGGGAAATGGCTGCCGATGAGATCGGCCTGGCCCATGATGTGCGTGTTGAAAAACGACGCGCCGGAAACCAGCACGCCAAGGGCGAAGCCGATGATGACGGCCCGACGTGTCATGCGTTTCCGGCGCCCCGCCTGGGCGCGATTGAGATGAATGTAAGGTCAGACAACGGTTGCTCACACGGACACCGAAATTCGTGGCCCACACACCGCATTCGAGATCATACCTGTCCGCCTTATTCGGAGCCAACCCCGACCGCCTGATGCGCCTCACGGCGGTAGAGATCGGGGAGCACCCGCCCAGCGAGGTTGAAGCGCCGAGGCGATGAATCGCAGGGTAGAGCAGCCGGATGGTTTATGCGTCCCGAGCAAACAAACCGTGTCGCGGAAACATGAATTCGACCGAAATCAACTTCGTCGACCGACCGAACTGGACGGTCGTGGAAGCCGCCCGCCCTACCCGAAAGAGGTGTCAGCCGACCTCGGAAAGTTCGTGCGGCCTGCGGGGGCGTCGCTCTGCCCGCGCGGGCAGAGCGATTGGGGATGGCTCACAAGCATGGACTGCTTTCGACCGCCCCATGCTCATCTCGCCTCTGGCCGACTGTCGCGTCAGCACGTCACGTGCAGGATGGCGTTGACGTGCCAGTCCTTGAGGTCGTGGAGCAGTCGGCAGGCCTCGGGCGTGGGCCGGGCGATGATCTCGACGCCCCGCCGCTCCGCCTCGGCCAGCACCTCGTCCATGATCGGCAGCTTGCCGTAGGTCCCGGTGCCGACGATGAGCCGCTCCCCGCCCCAGGGGATTTGCTCGTCGATCGACAGCGGCGTATGGCCGAATTGATCCTTGTACTGCTTCGACGCTTTCTTCCTGCGTTTGCCGACCTCGCCACCGTCGATGATCACATCCGAATCGTGCTCCGTGCCCGCGACCTTGATGCGGCCGAACTCGATGAATTCCGCGTCCATGACCGGTGCCTTTCGATTGCCTGCCCTGACATGGTACGCAGCGCACCGCCGGTGATGTCAAAGGGCGGCCTGGCCGAGACGCTGGTCGAAGCGGTGCAGGCCGACCTCGCGGGCGAACCGGTGGAGGACCGCCATCTCGTCGGGCGTCACGCCGCGGTTCAGCTCACGATAATGATCGGCGTCGACGCGGTTCGCTGGGCGGTACTGGTCCATCAGATTCACGTAGGTATCGGGCGAAATCTCCTCAGCGAGGAACCGAAGGATCTCGCGGCTGTCCGCGAGTCCGCCGGGCATGACGAGGTGGCGCACGAGCAGGCCGTGGCGGGCGAGGCCGCGGTCATCGGTCACGAAATCCCCGACCTGCCGGTGCATCTCACGGACGGCGGCACGCGCCGCGTCAGGGTATCCGCGCGCACCGAGGTACCCTTCGGCGTCCTCGGCACTCCAGCACTTGAAGTCCGGCATGTAGATATCCACCACGCCGTCGAGCAGACGAAGCGTATCAATGGAGTCGAAGGCGCTGGTGTTGTAGACGATGGGCAGATGCAGGCCGTCTTCCGCCGCGATGGCGAGCGCTTCCAGCGCCTGCGGCACAACGTGCTCCGGGGTGACCCAGTTGATGTTGTGGCAGCCGCGGTCCTGAAGCTCGAGCATCATGTCAGCCAGGCGCCGCGGGGTCGCTTCGTTGCCGGCGGCGTGCTGGCTGATGTCGGCATTCTGGCAGAACACGCAGTGCAGATTGCAGCCGCTGAAGAAGACGGTGCCGCTCCCCCGCCAGCCACGGAGCGGGTCTTCCTCACCAGGATGGGCGCAGTAGCTGGCCACGCGGGCGTGGCGGCCGATGCCGCAGTCGCCGGTTTCTCCCGCGATCCGATCAACGGCGCAGCAGCGCGGACAGACGGCACAGTCAGCCAGGCCGCGCACTGCCTGGTCGGCTCGCCGCTTGAGTTCTCCACCGGCGAGCAATCTTTGATACGACGGTTCGAACCGCGAATGTGCAGAGGCGGTTGTCATTTCGACGAAACCCGTACCCAAGCATTGCGAGGCCAGTGGAGTCTTCGATCACGCACTGGCGATACGACGTGAGGCCTGGTCCCGTTCGAGGCCGGGCGTTTGGAGACAGTGGGGATTTCTCCACAGGCGGCGACGGTCTGCGAAGCGCGACGGGGAACCCATGGTGACTGAAATCGCCACGCCCCGACGGTCCCGTGCCGGCTCAGATCAGCCCCTTCTCGCGACGACGGTCGAGCACACGCTTCGACTTACCTTCGAAGCGGTCGAGGGTGCGCGGCTTGACGAGCTCCACGTTCATGCGAATGCCGGTCACTGACTGAATCTCACGGTCGATGCGATCGTGCAGGGCCTGCATCTGCCGCATCTCGTCCGAGAAGTCCTGCGGGCGGACCTCGACGCGGACCGTGACAATATCGTTGGTGCCGGGACGATCGACCTCGATCTCGTAATGCGGCGCGGTGCCTTCGACCCGCAGCAGGGCCTCTTCGACCTGCGACGGGAAGACGTTCACGCCGCGGATGATGAGCATGTCGTCCGTCCGGCCGACCACGCGGGACATCCGGGCGGTCGTCCGACCGCATTCGCACTTTTCGCGGGTGATCGACGCGATGTCGCGAGTGCGATAGC
>CAYFQS010000296.1:0-5003 GCA_964345245.1 uncultured Planctomycetaceae bacterium
ATGACGGTGAACGTGAACGCGGCGAGGATGATGATCACACGGTACATGGAGCGCTCCTTATCCGAACGCGCGATCCTAGCGCCGCGGCGCGAATGAGACAATGCGGCCCGGCGCCGGATGCCGGGTCAGGGCGAAACCGACGGTTGCGGCTTTGCGGGAACCCGGCGCATTACGCCGACTTGCGGTCGAGGAGGAAACGTTCGTATTCCGGCGTGCGCGTCATGAGCTCGAAGTCGACGAGGGCATAGACGAGCCGCCCCCGTCGACGCAACAGCTCGCCGCGGCGGGTCTGGCGGAGGATCACGTGCTGCGGTTTATGGTCGAGCACGCGGAAACCCTTCGCGGCGATTTCGTCCGCCACGCGACGGGTCAGCGTGTCGAGCTCGGCCGGGTCGATCATGCCGAGCCGGGCGTAGTAACCGGCGTTTTCCCCGCGGACCCACTGAAAGAGCACAACGTATTCGTGATCGATCTGGAGATTGACGCACCGCCCTTCAGCCGCGGCCTGGTCCTCGGCAAGGCGGGATGAACCGTGCTTGAACCGCGAGCGGCTTCGCCCGAGCTGTCGGGCCGACACCGTGCCGCCGGTGCGGTAGATCGCCAGCGGCCGCTTGGTCAGGATGCGCAGGTCCTCGGGGCCGTACCGCCCCCGCCGCAGGTCCGCGACGAGGCCGAACTCGGCGAAGGGATCGAGGAATCTCGCCGCATAGGCGTCGCTTTGCGAGATCGCACCGCTGAAGGTGCTCTGCACGTGCAGGGGCACCTCCTGGGCAAAACGGGAGAACTTGACCACGAAGTCAAGCCGGCGGTGACCGGCTTCCACGGGCACGCGGTACACGGCCCCCGTGCCTTCGGAAAGGCGCGTGCCCTGGAAGGTGTACTGCCGCTCGGCGTACCACCGCCTCGGGTCGAGTTGCCAGAGCAGCGGCCAGCCATGGCGGGTCACGTACATCTCCCCGCCGAGCTCATCTTCCACCACCGCGTAGTCCACGCCGTAGACCCGCGCCCGATGCTCCGGGTCCACCGCGTCGAAGGGAAGGCCGGTTGTCAGATACGTTGAGATCATCATGCGTTTATCCCGTCGTCCGCATGCCGGCGGCAATGGCCTGGATGGACACGCGGAGCACGCGCTCGAGTCGGCCGCGCTGGCCGGAGTCGGTCTCGCTTCGGCGCAGTCGGCGGAGGGTCTCGACCTGGATGAAGTTGAGCAAGTCGAGATAGGGGTTACGGATCGCGACCGAGCGCTGCAGCCAGGGAATGTTCGCGAGCATCTCATCACGCCCGGTCACCGCGAGAATCACCCGGCGGGCGCGGTCGTACTCGCGAGCGATCGCGGTCCAGATTCGCCGGCCGCGTTGTTCGTCCTCGATGAGGGCGGCATACTCGGCGGCGATGGCCGGCTCGCACTTCGCCAGCGCCAACTCCGCGTTGTCAATCAGGCCGCGAAAGAATCGCCAGTGTTCGTACATCTCCCGCAGCGTGGGCAGCGAGCGCTCGACCAGCGGTTCGAGCGCCGTGCCGAGCCCGTAGAAGGCGTTGAGCATCTGCCGTGATTGAATCCAGGCGAAGGTGTAGGGAATCGCCCGCAGGTCGGACAGCGACTGCCGGGTGCGTCGCCGGCTCGGCCGCGAACCGATCAACAGGCCTTCGATCCCGTCGATGGGCGTGGCCTGGCGGAAGTAGCTGACGAATCCCTCCTCGTCGATCAATGCGCGATAGGCCGTCAGCGAGCGGTCGGCGGCATCGGACAGCAGCTCGCGCCAGTTGCCGGGCACGTCGTTGGCCTCCCTGCCGGACACCAGCAGCGTCGCCCAGAGCACCTGCTCGATGTGGCGCTGGGCGATGCGGGGATCGTCGTAGCGTTCGGCGAGGACTTCGCCCTGTTCGGTGATTCGCAGGGCGCCGTTCACCGAACCGGGGGCGAGGGCAAGGATACCGCGGGCGGCGGGCCCGCCGCCTCGTCCGAGCGCCCCGCCACGGCCGTGGAAGAGCGTCAGTCGCACGCCGTGCCGGTGGGCCGTGGCCGTGAGCCGCGCCTGCGCCCGGTGCAGCGCCCAGTTGGCGGCGAGGTACCCGCCGTCTTTCGCACTGTCGGAGTAGCCGATCATCACGATCTGCCGTCCGCCGCAGCGGTCGACGTGCCGGCGATACGCCTCGCTCCGCAGCATCTCGTCGAGCATCTCGTGGCCGCGATGCAGGTCGTCGATGGTTTCAAACAGCGGCGTCACGGGCATGGGCGCGTAGCCCTCGGGCAGGCCGTTCATCGCCGCGCCGAGTCGGCTGAGCCAGACCATGAGCAGCGCGTCGCTCGGTTCGTGGGTCATGCTGACAATGAGGGCGCCCAGCCCCTCGCCGCCGGTCACCCGGGCGACGGTCTGCAGCAACTGGAACAACTCGAGTGTGTCCCGGGCGTCATCGCTGAGTCCGGACAGGTCGCGGCCACGGATGTCGCGCCGGTCGAATCGCTGCAACAGCGCCGCCTGGCGCCGCGGCTCATCGAGCGAATCGAAGTTCTCACAGATTTTGAAATGCCGCATGAGCTCGGCCACGACGGTCCGCAGCCGCTGGGCGTCATCGCGAACATCGAGCCGCAGAAGGTGGAACCCGAACACCGCCACCCGGTCGAGCCAGTCCTGCAGCTCCCCCTCAGCGAGGCGGTGATGATTGCTCGCCCGCAAGCTGTCGGCGATGATCCGCAGATCGCTGATGAGCTGGTCGGCCCGCTCGTAGGCGCCTTCGGCTGCCCCGCGATGCGCGGGGCGGCGCATCGTCTGCCGCAGACGGAACCGGATCACCGCGAGCCACTGGCGGTAGGGCTCGCTCTCGTGACAGCGCGAGGCGAAGTCCTCGGCGCCCGTCCACCGTTGCCGAGCGTCGGTCAGGGCCGTGCGCAATTCGTCGCTCACGCGATGATGGGCTTCGGAAAGCGACAGGCGGTGGTGCAGGCGCTTGCATTCGCGCAGATGCTCGCGCATCGCGGTGCGGCGGAGCAGGCGGAGCGTGCGACGGGTAACGTCCGTGGTGACGAAGGGATTGCCGTCACGGTCGCCGCCGATCCACGAGCCGAATCGCAGAAACGTCGCCGGTTGAACGTCGAGTTCGGGATAGCTGCGGCCGAGCGACTCACGCATGGTGCGAAAGATGTCCGGCACGACTTGCCAGAGCGATCGCACGGCAAGCAGGGCGCGGCGGGCTTCTTCGATCACCGTCGGCCGGCGGGCCGGCAGCGTATCGGTCTCCCAGAGACAGGCGAGGTCGGCCCGGAGCCGCTCGACGATCCGATGCTGCTCCCGGGGCGGCGGGTCGCCGTCTTCGAGCGACCAGAGATCCCGCCGGATGCGACGGATCGCGTGCCGCACCGACCGACGCTTCGCCTCCGTCGGATGGGCGGTGAGCACCAGCTCGACGAACAGATTGCTCAGCAACCGCCCGATCCGCGCCGGCGAGCGGCCTTCGTCCCTGAGCTGCTCGATCGCCGCCATGACCGACTCGCGCATCCCGCCGGGATACGCCTCACGCTCACGCTCCCGAAGCACGCGGGCGCGGTGCCGGTCCTCGGCGAGGTTGTTCAGATCGAAGAGCATGTGCAGCGCCCGCACCGTCTCCTGCATGGTCTTCTCGTCGAGGGTGGCCACGGCGTGTCGCAGCTCGGCGTCGGCGGCGGGATCGCCTCGGCGGCGGCGGCCGGCCAGATCAACCAGTTCCTCCAGCCGGTCGGTGAACGCCTCGCCGCTGTGCCGTCGAATCACCTCGACCGCTTCGCTGGTCAGGGACAGACGGTCCTGCTCCAGGGCGCTGTCGACGTTGATCCGCGGCGGCACGGAGAACGGGAAGCGGTCGCTGCCGAAGTCAGCCGCGTCCGGGGCGGAATGGCTCGCATTGGTCGTGTTCATCTCAGTCGCCGATCCTCTTTCGCATCCGCCGTTGCGTGGTGCGTCCTTCAACGGAAGCCGGCCGAACTCAAATTCGGTGAATGATTGACCTGATATCCCCGTTCGGCAAACGCAAAGAGGACCCGTTTTCCGTCGCCGGGACCGATATAACCGCACCTGCAGGTTGACTTTGTCGCCAGCGGTGGCGCTCCCGCACTGCGGCGGCGGGGCGTGCCCCGAACGTCGCGCCAGACACGCGGCGATCGTCGAAATTACCGAGGGTGTCCGGAGAACGTGGCAGGGGTGAAAACTGTGGATGCCGGGTTACATGGTGTGCGGGGGCGAGCTGAACTCGCTTACCCAACCTGCCCGGCCCGACCTTTGCGGCTTCGCAATGGACAAAGAGACTCACCACTCGCCGGTGGTGAGATAGTCGTGGATGGACTGGGCGGCGCGGCGGCCGGCACCCATGGCCAGGATCACCGTCGCCCCGCCGGTCACGATGTCGCCCCCGGCGAACACGCCTCGCTTCGACGTGCGGAGCGAGCCATCGTCCGCGGTGATGTAGCCGCGTCCTGCTCCGGCATCGACTGACGCGGCAGGGCCATGCGCTGCTTCGGCTTGAGTGGATTTCGAGACACTTCACTCACCTGACTACGCGGTTCTCTGTGGTCGTGATAAGCCGGACTGGAGCGCCTTCGTCCCCTCAGGGACGAAGAAGCGGAGGTCCGGAGTCAGCCCGGCCCTGCGCTGCCCCCGACCGGAGCTCGGGCCGATGCTCGCTACGGGCCCGCCGGTGGCGCCCCGGCATCCTCCGCCGCAAAGGCCCGGCATTCGCGGACGGCATTCAGCTCGGATTCAGGATCGTTGGCAAAACGCATGATCGCGTCGGTTTCGTGGTCGTGGTACATGCGGTTGCGACGGGTGAGGGTATCGAAGTCGAGGGCGTGGGCGTCGAACTCCGGGCCGTCCACACACGCGAATTTCGCCTCCCCGCCCACGATCACGCGGCAGCCGCCGCACATCCCGCTCCCGTCGACCATCACCGAGTTCACGCTGACCATGGTCTTGATCCCACGGGGGCGGGTGACCTCGGCCACGGCCTTCATCATCGGAATCGGGCCGATGGCG
>CAYFQS010000297.1:0-4999 GCA_964345245.1 uncultured Planctomycetaceae bacterium
CCTCGATCAGCAGTTCGTCGACGAGATCGCGACCTTCATCGCCCCGCGGGTGCTCGCCGGGGCCGGCCACCTGCCGCCCGTCGCCGCCGGACGGACGACCGACCGCATCGCCGACGCGTTGGCCCTGCGGCTCATTGAGAACCGCCGCATCGACCAGGACGTGATGATCCGTTACCGCGTTGACCGCTGAGCCGGTGCCGGGGGGAGCGCGCTGTTCAGGCCCTGCCGGGTGTCGCTGCATGCAGGTCTTTTGCAAAGCGCGTTACAGCCACCCGGCGAGGATGAAAATCGCCACGCCCACGGCGAGGGCGACGCGGTAATACCCGAAGATCGACAGACCGTGCGAGTTGAGGTAGCCGACCATCCACTTGACGGCGAGGGCGGCGGAGACGGTGGCGGCGGCGAACCCGACGAGGATGCTCAGCGGGCCGTAGAGTTCGAGCATCGCCCCGCCGGACTTGAGTCCGTCGTAGACGGTGGCGGCGGTGAGGGTGACCATGCCGAGCAGGAAGCTGAACTCGACCGCGGCGGGGAGGGAGAGCCCGACGAGCACGCCGCCGACGATGGTGACGAGTGATCGGCTCACGCCGGGCCACATGGCGATGCACTGGGCGAAGCCGATGATCAGGGCGAGCCGCCAGGTGAGCTGGTCGACGGAGTGGCCGGTGCGGGGGGTATCGCCGTGGGCCCGGCGGCGCCAGGCGACGAGGAGGATGGCCACGCCGCCGACGAACCACGCCGCGACGATGGGCCAGAGGCCCCACCGCTGGCCGCCGAACAGGTGCGCCTTGACCCAGTCGTTGATCAGCAGGCCGATCACCGCGGCAGGCAGGAACCCGGCGAGGATGTTCATCGCGAGGCGGCGGCCGTCGGAGTCGCGCCCGGCGAGACCGAGCACCATCTGTTTCGAGCGGCGGAAATAGAGCCCGAGCACGGCGATGATGGCCCCGGCCTGAATGCAGATCGCGTAGGCGTCGGCGGCTTGCTTGGCCCGCCGGCCGTCCACCGCGCCGGCGGGCGAGTCGTCGGTGACGACCGGCTCGCCGTCGCCGATGCCCATCGCCCGCTGGGTGAGGATCAGGTGCCCGGTGGAGCTGACGGGCAGGTACTCGGTGACGCCCTCGACCACCCCGAGCACCGCCGCCTCGAGCAGCGACATGTCGGACCGGGCGGGTTCGGCGGCCGGCCTCTCGGGGCCTTCGAGTTGCCCGAAAGCGACCGCGACCGCGGCAAACAGGACGGCGACACAGAGGTACTTCATGGCGTGATTCTCGCGATCTCGCTCGGCCGCAGCCGCTTACCCGTCGGATCGGACGGCCGGATTTATTTGGCCAATCGCTTGATCCGGATGAACGGATGTATATCATGCAAAGACGTTAACGAATCTTATCGTCGGGATGTCGGCGCGCATCAGCGCCGCCCCGAATAACTTTCATCGGAGGAATTCCCGTGAGTGCTTTCCTGAAACAGCTTCACAAACGCGTTCTCTTTCTCGACGGGGCAATGGGCACGTCGGTCCATTCCCTTGATCTGCCGCTGAGCGACTACAACAACCTCGAAAACTGCACCGAGGTGCTCAACCTCACCCGCCCCGACGCGGTGGAGCAGATTCACGACTCGTTCTTCGAGATCGGCTGCGACGCGGTGGAGACCAACACCTTCGGCGCCATGCCGCACGTCCTCACCGAGTTCGACCTGCAGGACCAGACCCACGAGATCAACCGCAAGGCGGTGCGGATCGCCCGGGCGGCGGCGGCCAGGCACTCCACCGACGACAAGCCGCGGTTCGTGGTCGGCTCGATGGGACCGGGCACAAAACTGATCACCCTCGATCAGATCACCTGGGAGGAGATGCTCGCCAGCTACACCGCCCAGGCGAAGGGCATGCTCGACGGGGATGAGCGGCCGGACGTGCTGCTGATCGAAACGTGCCAGGACGTGCTCCAGAGCAAGTGCGCCGTCAACGCCTGCATCGACGCCCAGCGCGAGCTGGGCATCTGGGACACCGACGACCGCGTGCCGATCTGGGTGCAGGTCACCATCGAGACCACGGGCACGATGCTGGTGGGCACGGACATCAACGCCGCGCTGGTGGCGCTGCAGCAGATGCCCATCGACGGCATCGGGCTGAACTGCGCCACCGGGCCGCAGGAAATGTCCGAGCACGTGCGGTTCCTCGGCCGGCACGCGAAGCTGCCGATCAGCGTGCTGCCCAACGCCGGGCTGCCGGTGATGCAGGACGGCGAGACGGTGTTTCCGCTCAAGCCGAAGGACCTCGCCGAGGCGATGGTCGACTTCGTCGAGCGGGACGGGGTGAACCTGATCGGCGGTTGCTGCGGCACGACGCCGGAGCATCTCAAGGCGGTGATCGAGAAGATCGGCCGGCGCGAGCCGGTCCGGCGTGAGCCCGAACTCGCCCCGCAGTCCTCGTCGCTCTACTCCGCGGTGGATTTCAAGCAGGAGACGAGCGTGCTCATGGTGGGCGAGCGGACCAACGCCAACGGCTCGCGGCAGTTCAAGCGTCTGCTCAGCGAGGAAGACTGGGACGGGCTGGTCTCCATGGCCCGCGAGGAAGTCAAGGGCGGGGCCCACCTGCTCGACGTGTGCGTGGACTACGTCGGCCGCGACGGCGTGGCCGACATCACCGAAGTGGTCAAGCGCTACGTGCGGCAGGTCAGCGTGCCGCTGATGATCGACTCCACCGAACCGCCGGTCCTCGAGGCGGCGCTGAAGCTCGCCGGCGGCAAGTGCATCGTCAACTCGATCAACCTCGAGGACGGCGAAGAGCGGCTGAACAACGTCTGCCCGCTGCTCCAGCGTTTCGGGGCCGCGGTGGTCGCCCTGACCATCGACGAGGACAAGCAAGCGGGGATGGCCAAGACGGCCGACCGCAAGCTCGAGATCGCCGAGCGACTCCACGACCTGTGCACGAACAAGTGGGGCATCCGGGAAACCGACATCCTCTTCGACCCGCTGACCTTCACCATCTGCACGGGCACCGCGGACGACCGCCGGCTGGGCCTGGAGACGCTCGACGGGATCGAAGCCATCGCCAAGCGGTTCCCCGAGTGCGGCATCCTGCTCGGGCTTTCGAACATCAGCTTCGGGCTCAAGCCCACCGCCCGGCAGGTGCTCAACAGCGTGTTCCTGCAGGAGGCGATCGACCGCGGGCTGACCGCGGCCATCGTCCACCCCTCGAAGATTCTGCCCCAGCACCGGGTGCCCGAGGAGCAGTGGCAGGCCGCCCTCGACCTGATCTACGACAAACGCGAGGACGGCAAGGACCCGCTCATCGACTTCATCAACCTCTTCCCCGAAGGCGAGGAGCAGGCCCAGAAGAAGGAGAAGAAGGACCTCACCATCGAGGAGCAGCTCCAGGAGCACATCATCGACGGCGAGAAGCAGGAGCTCGAGACGCATCTCGACCAGGCGATGGAGACTTACGAGCCGCTGCAGATCATCAACGACCACCTGCTCGCCGGGATGAAGGTGGTGGGCGAGTTGTTCGGCGCGGGCAAGATGCAGCTTCCCTTCGTGCTCCAGAGCGCGGAGGTGATGAAGCAGGCGGTGGCCCACCTCGAGCCGCACATGGAGAAGGCCGACAGCGAGACCAAGGGCACCATCGTCCTGGCCACGGTCAAGGGCGACGTGCACGACATCGGCAAGAATCTCGTGGACATCATCCTGACCAACAACGGCTACACGGTGCACAACATCGGGATCAAGCAGCCGATCAACCAGATTCTCGAAGCCGCCCAACAACACGACGCCGACGCGGTCGGCATGAGCGGACTGCTCGTCAAGTCGGTCGGCGTGATGAAGGAAAACATCGACGAGATGAACGGCCGGCAGCTCGAGATTCCACTGCTGCTCGGCGGGGCGGCCCTGACGCGCCACTACGCCGAACAGGAACTCCGCGGCGCCTACCACGGCCGGCTGTACTACGGCAAGGACGCCTTCGAGGCCCTGTCGATCATGGACCGCATGGCCGCCGGCGAGCTCGAGGCGGTCGAGAAGGAGATCGAAGACCGCCTCGCCAAGCGCCAGGAAACCGAGAAGAAGGTCGCGTCGATGAAGGCGAAGGAAAAAGAGAAGAAGGCGGCGAGCGAGGCCGAAGGCGACACCGCCGTGGCCGTCAAGGAAGCGGACGCCGAGCCCCGGCGCTCCGACGTGGCCCGCGACATCGACATCCCCCAGCCGCCGTTCTTCGGCGATCGGCTCGTCGAGGACGTGCCGATCGATCACGTGGCCCAGTACGTCAACAAGGTCGCCCTCTATCGCGGGCAGTGGGGCTTCAAGAAGGGCAGCATGGACAAGGAGGCCTACGAGCGCCAGCTCCAGGAAGAAGTCGAGCCGATCTTCCAGAAGCTGCTCCAGAAGGCGAAGGAGGAGAACCTGCTTCAGCCGCAGGTCGTCTACGGCTACTTCCCCGTGAACAGCGACGGCGAGGACCTGGTCGTCTACGACCCCAACGATCTCGACCGCGAGATCGAGCGGTTCACCTTCCCCCGCCAGGACGGCAAGAAGCGGCTATGCATCACCGACTTCTTCAAGGACGTCGACCATTCCGAGGAAGACGTGCTCGGCATGTTCTGCGTGACCATGGGCCCGGACGTGACGCGCCGCGCCCGGCAGCTCTTCGAGGAGCACCGCTACACGGATTACCTGTACCTGCACGGGCTCGGCGTGGAGTGCGCCGAGGCCCTGGCCGAGTACTGGCACAAGCGGATGCGCCAGGAGATCGGCATCGCCCGCCAGGACAAGCCCAACGTCAAGGACCTGTTCGCCCAGGGCTATCGCGGCAGCCGGTACAGCTTCGGCTATCCCGCCTGCCCGGACATGAGCGACCAGGAGAAGCTGTTCAAGCTGCTCGAGCCCGAGCGGATCGACTGCAAGCTCACCGAGAACTGGCAGATCGATCCCGAGCAGTCGACCAGCGCGATCGTGGTGCACCACCCCGAAGCGAAGTATTTCAACGTGTGAGGGAATGCAAGCGCCT
>CAYFQS010000298.1:0-4996 GCA_964345245.1 uncultured Planctomycetaceae bacterium
GAAAGCCCCAACTACTCGGTCGAGTACTACGCCGAGGAGTGAGCGGACCGGAAAAAACGACCTCTGTCCCGGGTCAGCAGTTCAACCCAGCAGCCGCGACGCGGTGCGGTGGACGATGGCATGGCGCTCGGCGAGACGGCGGTGGTCCGCGGCATAGCCCCCGCCGATGACGCAGGCGATGGGGATGCCGCGGCGAAGGCACAACTCGATCACGTAACGATCGCGTTCGGCGAGCCCGGCGTCGGTCAGGTTCAGGCGACCGAGGCGGTCCTCGCGATGTGGATCGACGCCCGCGTCATAGAGCACGAGGTCGGGATCGAAACGGTCCATCGCCGATTCGAGATGGGCGCGGAGATAAGCGAGGTAGGCGGCATCCTCGAGGCCGTCCGGCAGCGCGACGTCATGGTCGCTGACCATTTTCCGCAGCGGGAAATTGCTCTGACAGTGCATGGAGAAGGTGAACGTGGCGGGGTTGCCGGCGAGCAGCGCCGCGGTGCCGTCGCCCTGGTGCACATCAAGATCGACAATCATGACCCGCCGGGCGAGCGAGCGTTCGACGGCGGCGACCGCGGCGACGGCGAGGTCGTTGTAGATGCAGAAGCCGGTGCCGACGTCGGCGAAGGCGTGATGCGTGCCGCCGGCGGTATTGCATGCCAGGCCGTGGGCGACGGCAAGCTCCACTGTTCGGACGGTGCCGGCGACGGCGATGCGTGAACGTCGGGCGAGTCTGGCCGACCAGGGCAGGCCGATGCGTCGCATGGCGCGATCGTCGAGGGTGCCGGTGTCGAAGGCGCGCACGTATGCCGGGGCGTGCACCCGGTGCAGCACGCCGTCGTCGAGATCGTCCGGGCGATGGAACTGCCGCGGGCGGGCGAGGCCGGTATCGAGCAGGTACCGGTGGAGCAGCGCGAATTTGGACATGGGGAACCGATGCCCGTTGGGCAGCGGCACGTCGTAATCCGGATGAAACACGAGAGGCAGGGACATCCGCGAGAGAACGATAGCGCCGCCACCCGCGTCTTCCCAGCGGGAAAAGACAAGAGGACCGGAAAAGGGCTCGGTGAGGCGATGGGGTGGATCGGCCCTCCAGCAGTCGCCCCCAAAGATCGAAAACGACGGCGCGCCAGCTCATCACGCCCGATGACATCGCTGCAGTTTGCCGCGATTCGTTGCAAGACGCGGGGTATTGGTCTACGGTTATGACACTTTTGTCGAATCCGCCGGTTGAACTCGGCACCGCCGACGGAACGGGGGCGGAGTGCGGGCCGGTCGGCGACGGGCGTTCCGCATGATGAGCAGTGTTCGAAGCTCTCATGCTTGCTTGGCACAAAAGAGGATTTTCAGATGAACAAACGTGATTTTCAGAAACTCGTCCGTTCCAAAATTCTCGTGCTTGACGGCGCCACCGGCACTGAATTGATGCGGCGCGGGCTTCCCGCCGACGCCTGTCCGGAGCAGTGGGCGCTGGAGCACCCCGACATCCTGCGCGACCTGCAGCATGAGTACGTCGAAGCAGGCAGCGACATCGTGTTCACCTGTACGTTCGGGGCGAGCCGATCGCGGCTGTCGCATTTCGGAGTCGATTGTGACGTCCGCGAGTTAACCCGAGAGCTGACGGGTATCTCGCGTCAGGCGGCGGGCGAGGCGATGGTCTTCGGCGACCTCGGTCCGTCGGGCACGCTGGTGGAACCGCTCGGCGACGTGAAGCTCACCGACATGATCGCGGCCAAGCAGGAGCAGGTCCGCGGCCTGCTCGACGGCGGGGTGGACGGGTTCGTCGTGGAAACCATGATGGACATCCAGGAGGCGCGGGCGGCGCTGCTGGCGATCCACGAGCTGTGCGATCTGCCGGTGCTGGCGTCGGTGACGCTCGACAGCAACGGGCGCTGCCTGACCGGGGCCGACTTCTCCGTGGCCGTCGTCACGCTGCAGGCGCTGGGGGCCGATGCGGTCGGCTGCAACTGCTCGACCGGTCCGGCGGACATGGTGGCCCATCTTCGCGAGGTCCGCCCGTACGCCCGCGTGCCGCTGCTGGCCAAGCCCAACGCCGGGATGCCCACCGAGGGCGGCGCGGGCGTGGAGTTCGACATCGGACCGGAGGAGTTCGTCGGCTATGTGCCGGAGTTGCTGCGGCGGGGGGTGAGCATCCTCGGCGGCTGCTGCGGCACCTCGCCGCAGTACATCCGCGAGATCAAGGCGGCGGTGGCCGACCGCACGCCCACCGCACCCTCGGAGGACGCGCCGAGTCTGGTCAGTTCCTCGCGGTCGACGGTGACCATCGCCCGCGGCCGGCCTCTGACCATCATCGGCGAGCGGATCAACCCCACGGGCAAGGATGCCCTGCAGGCCGAGCTCCGCGACGGGTCGATGGAACTCGTGCGGGAACTGGCCGCCGATCAGGTCGGTCACGGCGCGCAGTTGCTGGACGTGAACGTGGGCGCGCCCGGCGTGGACCAGCCGCAGGTGATGCCCGAGGCGGTGGCCACGCTCTCGCAGTTGACCGCCGCCCCGCTGTGCATCGACACCACCGATCCGGAGGTGCTGGAGGTGGCGTTGCAGCTTTACCCCGGCCGGGCGATGGTGAATTCGGTTTCGGCAAAGGGCGCCGCCCTGGAGCAGAACCTGCCCATCGCCGCGAAGTACGGCGCGATGGTCATCGCCATGCCGATGACCGACGAGGGCATGCCCGTCGAACTGAGTGCGAGGCAGGCGGCGATCGAGACGATCATGAAGGCGGCGGGCGACCTCGGCTACGCGCCGCGCGACCTGGCGGTGGACGGCATGCTCCTCGCGGTGAGCAGCGAGGGCCAAGCTCCCGCCCAGGCGCTGGACCTGATCGAATGGGCCGACCGCACCCTCGGGGCGAACACCGTGGTCGGACTGTCGAACGTCAGCTTCGGCCTGCCCGGGCGGGAGTGGGTGAACGCGGCCTTCCTGTCCATGGCCGTCGCCCGCGGGTTGAACATGGCCATCGCCAACCCGATGAACCGGCTGGTGATGGCGGCAAAGTACACCGCCGACCTGCTGAACGACCGCGACGAGTTCGGCATGGAATACATCTGCTACTACCGGGCGGTGCTGCACACCCACAAGGTGGTCGCCCGCGGGGCGACGGCGGATTACGAGTCGCTCTACGCCGAGCAGGAGTCGGAAACGCCGGCGACCGAGGAAGAACGCGACGAAAGCATCGAAGAAACCCTTGCCCGGCGCGTCACCGCCATGCCGGAAGAGCAGTAGGCCGAACCGGGGCTCGCCCTGCTCGATCGCGGCAGACGGGCGCGACGTTGGCAGGCCTTCCCCTCCGGCGCGCGCCCACGACATAAACGACTACCGCCCTCAATCGCAGCGGGGCGGGACGGACGGCATTACACTGAGGGCAGCGCGTCCGCCGTCCTCCTGCCTTGTGATCCCCCATGGCCAGTCAGGCAATCGCGACAACCGACCCGGCGCTTCACGCACTTGGAGACAATGCGCCACACGCCCGCGGCAACCACATCCGCGGGGTGGCGGCAGGGGTTTTCGCCGAGACCGCCCGCGAGTTCATTCACCCCGAGATCATCCTCACCGGGCTGGTCTACGCCCTGACCCGCTCGGCAGTGCTCGCGGCGATGGTGCCGGTCATTAACAAGATCGGCATCATGGGCCCGCAGCTCATCTTCGGCGCGCGGGTCGAGCATCTGCCCCGCCGCCGACCGGCGTTCATCATCGTCACCGTCGTTCGCTCCGTCGCGGTGTTCGCCCTGGCCGGCTCCATCGGACTGCTGGCGATCCGGGGGGCGACGGCCGGAGCGCTGGCGACGTTCTACCTCGCCTACCTCGTCATGTGCGCCGCGAGTTCCTGCGGCCACGTGGTGTTCATGGACATGATCGGCCGGCTCATTCCCGGCAACCGGGTGGCGTCGTTCATCGGCCTGCGGATGGTGCTCGGCGGCGTGCTGGCGATGGCCGTCGCGTTCCTCGTCATCCAGCCGATCCTCACCGCCGTCGCCACGCCCTACAACTATCTGCTGCTCAGCGCCGCCGGAGCGGTGCTCGTCGTGATCGACATGTCGATCTGGTGCACCGCTCGCGAGTGTCCCGGGCCGGCGGCGGCACAGCGCGCGCGATTCACCGAATCGCTCCGCCGCGGGTTCACCTGGCTCCGCGAGGACGCCCGCTATCGCAAGTTCTTCTGGACCCGCATCGGCTTCCGCGTCAGTTACCTCGGCCTGGCGTTCTTCATCCCCTTCGGCGAACAGCAGCTTTCCCGCGAAGGGGCGACCGGCGTGGCCCTGCTCGGCGGGATCCTCGTCGGCACCCAGCGGATCAGCAGCATCCTCGCCAGCGCCCTGTGGGGCAAGGTGGCCGACCGCATGGGCTCGCGGTTCACCCTGATCTGGGCGGGGCTGCTGCTGGCCGCGGCGCCGCTGCTGGCGGTGAGCGCGACCGTCGTGCCGCGCCTCTACGACGTGCCGCTGCCCGGGATTGACCGCGGGCTCGATCCGCCCCTGACCGTGTATCTGCTCGCCCTCGTGCTGCTCTCGTTCGGCGTGCGGGCCCAGGTGCTCGGCGGGCAGCGGTTGCTGATCACCAACGCCCCGCCGGACCGCCGGCCGACGTACCTGTCGTTCCTCAACACGCTCGTGAGCCCGCTGACGTTGTTGCCGCTGGCCGGGGCGTGGCTCGCTCATCTCGCCGGCATGACCACGCTGTTCCTCGTGGCGATGGTCGGCGGCCTCGTGACCCTTGCCGCCGCCTTCACCATGGCCGGCGACGTCCCGACCGCCCCCGCGCCCGTCGTCGAATCCGAGGACAGCGACGAGGCGTGATCCGCGATGCAATACCGATAAACCGCAAAGCCGCAATGCAAGTCAGCCGAACCCGCGAGTCCGGTCGGGTGGCGCTGAGCGAGCCCGCGCCGCGATCAACTCGTCGCGTTCGGATCGCGATACGTCACCGAAACGTGTGTCGTCTCCGTGGTGGGCTTCGCGGGTAGGGTGGCGCTGAGCGAGGCCGC
>CAYFQS010000299.1:0-4993 GCA_964345245.1 uncultured Planctomycetaceae bacterium
GAGCCTCGCCGTTCACGGCGTAGCGAAGCGCCCACCGGTAGCCACGGTTCGTGCACCCACGTGTGGAACTACGAGCACACCACCGCGATGCTGTTCGGCGACCTCGCGTGGACGATGCGCGAGGTCGAGTTGGCGTACAACACGGACGACCACGGGCTGATGGGTTTTCGCGCGATGCTGCCGCTCGGCCGCCCGGTGGCGGCAATGGCCGCGGCGGACGGGCAAATGGGCTGCGTGATGAAGCTGTACCGTGAGTGGCGGCTGTCGGGTGACGACGAGGCACTGCGCCGGCTCTGGCCCGCCGCTCGACGCGCCCTTGAATTCGCCTGGCGACCCGGCGGCTGGGACCCCGATCGCGACGGGGTCATGGAAGGGTGCCAGCACAACACCATGGACGTCGAGTACTTCGGCCCGAACCCCGAGATCGGCGTGTGGTACCTCGGCGCTCTCCGGGCCGCCGAAAAAATGGCAAGCCATCTCGGCGAGGACGAATTCGCCGACACCTGCCACGAACTCTACGAAAGCGGACGGCAGTACTTCGACGGATCGCTGTTCAACGGCGAATACTACGAGCACGAAATCCGCCTCCCCGCGCGCGGCGGGAAGATCAGCAAGGGCCTGCAACTCGGCATGGGCGACGACTCTCGCAGGAATCCCAGGTGGCAGGTCGGCCCGGGCTGCCAGACCGACCAACTCGTCGGACAACTCATGGCCCACGTGTGCGGGCTCGGGTATCTGCTCAAGCCGACCCACGTCCGCAAGGCGCTGCGCAGCATCATGAAGCACAACTGGCGAGGCGAGCTCTACGGGCATTTCAACCACGCCCGCAGTTACGCGCTCAACGAAGAGGCGGGGTTGATCGTCTGCACCTGGCCGCGCGGCGGCCGGCCGGAGCATCCCTTCCCCTACGCCATGGAGGTCTGGCCGGGCCTGGAGTACACCGCGGCCGGCCACATGCTCTACGAAGGCCAGGATCGCCCCGCGGTGAAGATCGTCGACGCGGTGCGCGATCGATTCGACGGCGCCAAGCGCAATCCCTTCAACGAGCCGGAATGCGGCTGGCACTACGCCCGCTCCATGGCCGCCTGGGCGACACTGCTCGGGTACACGGGGTTCCAGTATTCGGCATCGGACAAGTCCATCGCCTTCCGCGCCGCGAACGAGCCGGCGACGTGGTTCTGGTCCACCGGACACGCCTGGGGAACGGTCCGCCAGAAGCCCGGCAAGCAGTCGACCACCGTCACCTTCGACGTGCTCCACGGGAAGCTGACACTGAAACGACTCGAGATCACCGGCGTGGGGGACCGGACGTTCGGCCGCCGGCGCGTCGTACGCCCCGGCAAGCCGCTGCGGATGAAGATCGGTCAGTGAAGCGTGAAAGACCGGTGTCCCGCCGAAGCCGGACCGCAGCATCAGCGAAGGTCCGGATCCTCACGGCCGGGGACGCCACCGGCTCCGCGTTCTTCGCGCGCCTCCGCGTCTCCGTGGTGAGTCGGCCTCGGCTCGCCCCCGCATCTGCTAAACTCTCGCCCCATGAAGCACGTGCGGCCGGACATCGAGACTTTCCGAAAGCTTGCCCGACTGGGCAACCTCGTGCCCATGTACCGCCAGCTCATGAGCGACCAGCTCACGCCGGTGCTCGCCTATCGCCGGCTGGTCAAGCCGGACGATCGCCTCGCCCCGAGTTTCCTGCTCGAGAGCGTCGAAGGCGGCGAGCGCATCGGTCGCTACAGCTTCATGGGCGCCCAGCCGATGGCCGAGATCGTCGCCCGCGGTCGGCAGGTCACCCGCCGGGTGCGCGAGCATACGGAACACCTCGAACTCGACGACCCGCTGGCCGAGATCGAAAAGCTCAACGAATCGTGGGCGCTCGCCCGGCCCGAGGGCCTGCCCGACTTTACCGGCGGCTGGGTCGGTTACGCCGGCTACGACACGGTGCGCTACGTCGAAGCCGAAAAGCTGGCCGTACCGCCGACCGACGATCGCGAACTGCCTGACCTGCACTTCGCCCTGTACCGGCAAATAGTCGCCTTCGATCACGTGCGCAAGTGCGTGCTCGCGATCAATCACGTGCTCATCGACGAGCACGACTCGGTCGACGCCGCGTACGAGGCGGGCTGCGGCGAACTGGACGAACTCGTCCAGCGTTTCGAGACCGAGCCGATGGCCCTGCCGGTCGGCGAGGTGGAGACCGACCTGCCGCCGACGCCGCCGGCGAAATCGAACATGTCGCGCGAAGACTTCGAATCGATGGTCACCGCGGCGAAGGAATACATCGGGGCGGGCGACATCTTCCAGGTCGTCCTCTCCCAGCGATTCGAGCGCCCGACGGACGCCGATCCGTTCGACATCTACCGTGCCCTGCGGATCGTGAACCCCTCGCCCTACATGTTCTACCTCCAGGCGGAAGGCGCGATGCTCGTGGGCTCGAGCCCCGAGATTCTGTGCCGGGTGCAGGACGACGTGGTCACGAACCGACCACTCGCCGGGACGCGCCGCCGGGGCAGGACCGAAGCCGAGGACAAGGCACTCGAGAACGAACTGCTCGCCGATCCCAAGGAACGGGCGGAGCACATCATGCTCGTCGACCTCGGCCGCAACGACGTGGGCAAGGTCGCCGAACTCGCGACGATCGAGCTGCCCGCGGTCATGGTCGTCGAGCGCTACAGCCACGTGATGCACATCTCGTCGACGGTGACCGGCAAGCTGCGCGACGGGCTGATCGCCTGGGACGCGCTGCGGGCGACGCTGCCGGTGGGCACGGTCAGCGGCGCCCCGAAGGTGCGGGCGATGCAGATCATCGACGAGCTCGAACCCACGCGGCGTGGACCGTACGCCGGGGCGGTCGGGTACGTCGACTTCGCCGGGAACATGGACGTGGCGATCGGCCTGCGGACAATGGTGGTCGTCCCCGCGGACGATCGCAGCGATCATCCCTGGCTCGTGCATCTGCAGGCCGGGGCCGGCATCGTGGCCGACAGCGTGCCCGCCACGGAATACCAGGAAACGGTGAGCAAGGCCGCGGCGTTGGCCAAGGCGATCGACCTCGCCGAGGCGGCGTTCACGTCCGGTGACAAAACGGGGCCGGCGTGACCGACTGGATCCAGACATTCACCGGTCGGCGGTTCTTCCCGCTCGATCCCGACCCGGTCGAGATCGATATCCGCGACATCGCCCACGCCCTCTCGCTGCAGTGCCGCTTCAACGGCCACTGCCGCACCTTCTACTGCGTGGCCGATCATTCGGTGCGCGTCGCCGAGATCGCCGGCGAGCAGGACGCCCTGTGGGGCCTGCTGCACGACGCGGCCGAGGCGTACGTGGCCGACCTGCCCCGCCCGTTCAAGCGCGGCATGGACCTGTACCAGCAGATTGAAGACAACCTGCTGCGGGTGATCGTCCGGCACTTCGGGCTCCCCTGGCCGATGCCCGCGCCGGTGCGGCAGGCGGACGAGATCATGCTCGCCACCGAGCAGCGCGACCTGATGGCCCCGCCGCCCGAGCCATGGGGCATCCGGGCGAAGCCACTGCCGGACACGGTCGTTCCCCTGACCGCCCACGAAGCCGAGCGATTGTTCCTGCAGAGATTCCAGCGGCTCACGGGGTGGACCGCCGCCGGTTGACAACGCGTTCAACCGAGTACCGGGGCGATGTCGTGCTCGAAAACTTCCTTCAGAAGCTCCTGCGTGAGCCCTTCAGGGGCGTCGTGGAAATGGATCGTCTGGTTGAGCACGGCGACCTTCCCGCAGCCCGCCGCCACCGTACGCAGGTCGTGGCTTACGACCACAATGGTCACGCCAAGCGACTCGTGGAGGCGGTGGATCAGTTCGGCGAAACGCCGCTGCCCCGCCGGATCGATGCCGACGGTCGGCTCGTCGAGCAGCAGAATCCTCGGCTTCGGCGCCAGGGCGCGGGCGATAAACGCCCGCTGTTGCTGCCCGCCGGACAGCTCGCCGATGGGGCGATCGGCGATCTCGGCGATGCCAACCTCGTCCATCAACTGCTCGGCGTACTCCCGGTCCGCCCGGCTCGGCCGGCGCAGCAACCCCGTCCGCCCGCACAGCCCCATCCGCACCACCTGGCGCACGCTCACCGGAAACCGCGGCTCGAAATCGTGACGCTGCGGCACGTACCCCACCACGTCGCCCCGGCGACAAACTTCCGCCGGCGAAAGACCGGCCACATCCACCGCGCCTTCGTAGTCCGGCAACAGCCCGAGCACGATCTTCAGCAGCGTGGTCTTGCCGCCCCCGTTCGGACCGACGATCCCGAGGTTGCAGCCGGTCTCAATGTGCAGCGTCACGTCGCGTAGCGCGACGATATCATCGTACCGGTAGCTCACGTGGTCGAGGCAGATGATGTCCGTCTCGACGTTGTGTTCCCCGAGCGGGCCGTGATGGCACACGTGGCGGTGATCTGCGTCGGCGTGATGGTGTGGATGCGCGGCGGAATGGCCGTGGTCATTCATCGCGGCCGAGTCCTTTGAGGAGCGTGTCGAGATTGTAGCGCATCAGGGCGAAGTACCCATCGCGGCCGGGCTGATTGGGATCGCCGAGCGGATCGAGCACGAGCACCTCGACGCCGGTCTCCCGCTGAATGGCCGCGGCCCGCTCGGCGGGGAACTGCGGCTCGGTGAACACCGACCGCACCTCGTGATCACGGATGAGGCGGATCACCTCGGCCAGCCGACCGCTCGTCAGATCGCCGGGCGACTCGACCGGCGTCAGCGTCGCCGCGACAGTCAGGCCATAACGCTCCGCGAGCAGGTCGAATGCGCTGTGGTACGTGATCATCTCGGCATCATGCAGCGGCGCGAGGCGACGCTCGAACTCCGCGTCGAGGTCGGCCAGCGCTCCGTCCAGTTCCTCAGCGTTGGCCTCGATCGCCGCGGCGTGCTCCGGCAGTGCCTCGACGAGCGCGCCGGCGAGTGCCGGGACCATCCGCTTCACCAGCACCGGGTCAAGCCAGAGATGCGGGTTGACCATGCCGTGACCGT
>CAYFQS010000300.1:0-4990 GCA_964345245.1 uncultured Planctomycetaceae bacterium
GCCGGTCAAGGCGGTGGGCGTGATGGGCGACGGGCGCACCCACGAACAGGTCATCGCGATCCGGGCGGTCGAGACGCATGATTTCATGACCGCCGACTGGGCCCGGCTGCCCTACGACGTGCTCGCCACGATCTCGAACCGGATCATCAACGAAGTCCGCGGCGTGAACCGGGTGGTCTACGACATCTCCTCAAAACCCCCCGCCACCATCGAGTGGGAATAACACCGCGGTCGGGTGCTATGGAAAAAACCGCCCCCCCATCGCGGTCGGAGTTTGCCCGCACTTTGCCACGGCCGTAACCACGCTGACCCGGTCCGCATCTCACCGGATGGGGAGATCGTTATCACGTTTCCGCCGGAGCCGGCTCATGAATGCACCCACTCCTTCGTCGAACGGGAAGTACTGGACCTCGCCGCGTATCCTGCTCGCGGTTCTGATCGTCGCGATGGGGCTGGCCCCGGCGGGCTACGTCGCGTACACGACCCTCGCCCGGCCGTCGATCCCCCACGGTGGCGTCAGCCCGCCGCGCGGCGCCGCCGGAACCGGCGGGCTCGACGCGCAGTTTGACCTTACGAATCTCACGTTACCCGAAGACGAGATTCGTTCCGGCGGTCCGCGGAAAGACGGTATCCCCGCATTGACCACCGCCGCCGCGACGCCGAGCGGCGAACGGACCGCCGGGCTCCACGGCATGCGCCCGCCGGAGATCGCGCCCGTCGCCGAGGCCGACGCGCTCGCCGACACCGACCGGATCGTGGGCGTGACGATGCGCGGCGAGTCCCGCGCCTATCCGATCGCCGTGCTCAACTACCACGAATGCGTGAACGACGTGCTCGGCGACATTCCCATCGCCATCATCTACTGTCCGCTGTGCGATTCGGTGAGCGTCGTCGACCGCCGCCGCGGCGGGCAGAGCTACGAATTCGGCATCTCCGGCCTGCTGCATAACTCCAACGTGCTGCTCTACGACCGCACGGACCACGCCCTCTGGTCGCAGGTCGCTCTCGAAGCGGTCAGCGGCCCGAACGCCGGGCAATCGCTCAAACACCTCGGTGACTGGACGATCACGACCTTCGGTCAGTGGAAGAAAGCCCATCCGGAATCGACGGCGCTCACGCGGGACACGGGTCACCATCGCCGGTACGCCCGCAATCCCTACGCCGGCTACTTTCAGACCGACCGTCTCATGTTCCCGGTTCAGCCGCGGGATGAGCGGATGCCGCCGAAGACGCGCGTCGTGGGCCTTGCCACGGATCGCGAAACGCTGGCGGTCCCGATGGAGGCGATCGGGCATACGGCAACGGGCGTGACGATCGGTGAGCACACCGTCACGCTGCGGACTGGGGATGCGGGCGCCGTAGAGATCGGCGAACTACCCGACGCCGTCCGCGCGGTCCACACGTTCTGGTTCGCCTGGGCGGCGTTCCACCCGCGGACCGCGATCTACTCACCGGGCGTCGAGGACTGACTCGCCTCCGCCCGCCCCGGCGCCGGCTGCGTCCACCGCAGGTCCGGCGGTGGAGAACAGCTCCTGGCCCTCCTCGCGACGGCGGTTGCCGGCGACGATCAGCCCCGGTCGGCCGACGCTCTGCCCGCCGATCTGCTTGTTCGCCGGGTCGCGGTAGCCGACGCGCACCATGCGGCGATTGCGGTCGGTCGTGTTGATGTACGACCCGTGGATGGTGAAGATGTTGAAGCACACCAGGTCGCCCGCCTTCGCCGGCACCGCCACGCTGTCCGCCAGCCGATACTGGTCGGTCGGCAGGTGCGGCGTGCACGGCGTGCCGTCGACATCCTGCGTCACGTGCTCCAGATAGCCCAGCTTGTGTGAGCCGTCGATGAACCGAATCTCGCCGTTCTCGTGGCTCGTATCGTCGAGGTGCACCAGCACGTCGATGTAGCGGTCGTTCTCGTGCTCGTAAAACGCGTTGTCCTGGTGCATCGGGAACGGATGACCGGTCTGCGGCGGCTTGACGTGCATCGTGCTGTGATGCAGTTCCACCGTCGAGGCGAGCAGTTCCGCCATCGCTTCGGTCGCCTTCGGGTTCGTCACCGCCCGCATCCACGCCGCGCTGTAAAGCTGCAGATCGTGCATGGCCACGAGCTTTGACGCCTGCTCCGTCTGCGCATCCATCAGGGCCCTTCGCCATGGCCCCGTCCAGCCGGGGAACCGACTCGCCCATTCCTCGATCATCCAGTCCATCGTCTCCTGCAACTCCGCCGTCTCGATCGGCGTGAAGACGTTCGGAATGTGCAGATAACCGTGCTCCCAGTAGAAATCGACCTGGTCTTTCGTCAACATGGCATGCCTCGTCGGGACGGTGTTGGTGGTCCACTCCCCGGACCGCGCGGGAATCCTATGCCCCCGACTCGCGAACCCGCCATGTTCGCCGTATCTTTTCGCCGGTGATCCGCGGAAGTGTACAAGCGGGTCTGCATTGGCGCGTCGCTCGCATCCCGGATGATTCGCCGCGGAGCCGCCGAGGCGCGGAGCAGTGCTTGCCAGACCACCGTTGGTTTTTCTGCGAGGCGACATCCTCAGGCAAGCATGCCCTGAGCTGCTTTCAAGCAGTGTTCTACTCTGAGTTTCGTTGGCTCCGCGGTTCGCTCTTCGTTTTCCATGCTACTCCGCATCCACCGCCCGGGCGGTATGCCCGAGGTGCCGGGCGAGGGCGAGGAAGCCGATCGCCGAGACCACGCCCAGGGAGGCGGCGATGAGGAACACGTGCACCCCCACGCCGGCGAAGCCCGGAATCCGCCACCCCACACCGGGCAGCGTCACCGAATTCCATCCCGTGAACAGCAGCATGCCGAGAAACGGCGCGAAGGCCCCGCGAATGCCGGTGAGCGTCACGTGAATGCCCATGTAGACGGCGACCATCTCCCGGCTGGCGAAGTCGTTGTGCCCGAGCTGCCACGCCAGCACGCCCCCGCCGCGAGCCGCCCCGAGCGTCGCCCGGCCAAGCCCGATGCACACCAGCCCCAGCACCGCCGCCTCCGGCCACCACACCATCGCCGTCATCGCCCCCGCCCACGTGATCACCTGCGAGATCACCCAAAGCCAGCTCTGCCGCACGCGGAACCGCACGATGTGCATCCGGTCCAGCAGATGCGCCCAGAACGGCAGCGTCACCATCACCATCATCATCGGCAGTCCGGCGGTGAGCAGCATGCTCACCGTGTTCGACGCGTTCAGCCGATCCGACACCAGCGCCACCACGGGCGGCTCCATCATCATGTTGCTCACCCCGGCACAGAACTGGCACATCAGGTACCGCCGAAAGGTCGGGTCCGCCCGAAGCACGGCGAGCGGACTGGGGCGTTTGTCCACCGGGTCATATTCGTAGATCACCCCCGCGCCGCCGTGCGGCGACGGTCGGGCGTCGGCCCGCACCTCGTACCGCCGCAGCGCCCGATCGCCACGCATGCGGATGCGGCTGTAGCTCACCACCCCGATGATTCCGATCATCGCCCCCAGCGGGTAGATGATGCGGAAATTGCTCGGGTCCCAGTCGAGCAGCGGCCCCACCGCCAGCGGCATGATCGCCACCCACAACATGCCAACCAGCGCCAGCCGGCTCGTGATCCGCGCCCGGATGTGCCGCGGATAGTTCATCCGCCACACCGCGCTGCGCACGGTGATGATCCCGGACAGCAGACACCGGGCCACGATCACCGCTCCGGCGAGTCCCGCCGCGCCGGTCGGCGTGCGGGGAAACAGCGCGATGCTCGCCACCGTCGCCAGCAGGAGCACCTGCAGCGACGTGATGACCCGGATCTTCGACCGTCCCCGGGCGAGGCGGGCCCAGAAGAAGCTCGTGAGGTTGCCGAACATCGGCGCAGCGACGATCACCGCCAGCAGCATCCCGGTCACGTCGAAGACCTTGGCCGCGAGCACCCCGGCGATCCCGCCCTCGACCAACCCCACCGTGGCGGGCAGACTCGCCGCCGCCGTGAGTTCGCGACGATAGCTCGGCCGCGTGAGCAGCGGGAAGCGAGACGGCCGGAATGTGCTCAGAAATCGTTCGACCACGGCTCAACCGCTCGACCGTTCTCCCCGGCGCCCCCGTCGAGCGAACCGTCGCCGGGGCGCGGGATCAACAAAAATCCTCCCGCCGTTGCGGGAGGATTGATCAGGTTCGTCATGCGCCGCGGGGGCGCGCGATTACGGGATCGGGTAGCTCGAACTGCGGCTCGGGCGGTCGAGCAGGAGGATGCGACCGAGATCGTTCCAGACCTGCCGGCTGTTCGTGTCCAGCGTCCGGGCCACGGCGTTGTCCACTTCGCCCTGCGTCGAGCCGACCGTCATCAGGGCCGGGCTCATGTCCGCCCGCACGTCGGCGGCGGTGATCTCGTCGTCGCCTTCGAACCACTTCCAGAACGCGAGCGCTTCGAGGGGATTGCCAGAATCCTGTTCCTGCTCGGCGTAAACCAGATCGGAGTCCTTGGCCGCATTCTGATCCTGGCATCCGAAGCAGAACAGACCCGCCGCCACGATCGAGGTCGCCAACATCGCTTGCTTCATGGAAAAAGCCCTGCCTTTCGTTTGAATGACCGGGACCATTAGACCATCCATCACCACCCGTGTCAACCACTTGCGGCAGGCGCCCCGTCGCCGGTGGTGCACCACGGCGGACGCGGGCGAATTCACCAGCAGGTCGCCGGGCAGTGCCCGCGTCGCCGCGATTCGACGCCTCAACGCCCGTTGGCGACCTTGGCGCCCCTCGGCGTCTTGGCGGTGAGAGTCCGGCTGCGGGCCAAAGCTCGGAACCGGCGATACGGTTCGTCGTACGCCGCGCCACGGCGCGGGTCGTGCGCGACGGTGGCGTCCGCGGCGGGGATCGGCAGGTCGTCGAGCCGGCCGACGTGACCCAGGGCGAGGTGGCCGACCATCGCGGCGCCGAGGGACGAGGCGTCCGCGGCCTCGATCAGGTCGAGCTCGCGTCCCAGCACGTCGGCCACGATCCGCGCCCACGTCGGCTGCGTGGT
>CAYFQS010000301.1:0-4988 GCA_964345245.1 uncultured Planctomycetaceae bacterium
GGGATTCTCGCCGGCGCCGGGACAGACCCCGCAGCCCGCGGGGACTGCGACCGAAGAGCCGGTCACCTTCACCACCGGTTCGGGGGCAGCGGCGGGGCAGGAGCGTGCTGACAGGCGTCGACCGCGCTCTACCCGGGTCGTGCACCGTTTCGACTTCGAGGAACGTAAACTCGGCAACTACGAAGACATGCCGATGCACTGGTACCGCATCCGGGCGAGCGGCTATCCGGTCCACACGCAGATCGGCTTCGACCAGGAAGCCGTCCGGAGTGAACAGAATTCACTGAAGCTGCAACTCGACGGCGGCAGTGCCGGGGTGGTCCTGGACAAGGGCGTGATCCCGGCGATGCCCGAGGCCGACTACCTTGTCACCGCTCACTTTCAGACCCAGGACGCGGAGCACGCCCGCACCTTACTCACCGCCTATTTCGTCAACAGCCGGGGGGAAAAGATCGAGGACTCGATCGCGCGAACATCGCTCAGCCGCAGTACCGGAAAATGGCGTTCCTTCCACGTGACGCTGCGGGGCGATTACGAAGACGTTGCGTGGATCATCCTCCAACTTGAACTGTTGCAGCCGGTTAAATACATGCCGAACAGGATCGGCCGACATGAATTGTTACCCGCGGACCTCGATGCCGCGGCGTGGTTCGACGACGTGGTGGTTTACCAGGTCCCGCGGATCGACATCGGGATGCAGTCGCCACTGAACATTGTTCACGCCCCCGGCCGGCCAACCATCGACGTGCTCGTGCGGGACCTGACCGGCGAAGAGCTCTCCGCCAACGCCACGGTACAGGACATGCAGGGGCGCACCGTCGATCGCGACACCCGGCCGCTCGACGTCGATCACCCCTCACGCTGGTCCTGGGAGCCGAACCTGCCCCGGCTCGGCTGGTACTGGGTCGACCTGCAGGTGATCTCGAAGGAGCGCCTGGTCGGTCGAGCCGACCTGGCGCTGCTCTGGCTGCCGGCCCGTCGATCCGAAGCGAATCGAGAGCTGTCCCGGTTCACCATCGTCGCGGAAGACCTGCCTCTCCCCCAGCGTCGCATGCTGCCGGACATGCTCGAGGTGTTCGGGGACCAGGGACTGGTCATCTCCGCGTGGCCGCCGGGACTGGGCATGGATGACCTCGTGGATCTCCGGACCGACGACGATCCGGTGATTCGGCGGATGCTGATTGACGGGCGCGATCTGACGCTCGCCATGACCGAGGTGCCGGCGGGCGAGGTCTCCGAGGGCCCCGCGGTGCAGAACCCCCTCGGCCTGTTCGGGCGCGATCTCGAACGCTGGCGGGAGGCGCTGGAGACGCTGCTTGTTCGCTACGGTCAGCAGGTCGACCGGTGGCAGATCGGCCCGACGGGATCAACCCACGCCTTCGATCGGCCGGCTTTGCCGTCCCTGTTGCCGCGAATCCAGCGTGATCTGCAGCGCTTCGTGCCTTCGCCGAAGATCGTGCTGCCCTGGTCCGCCCACTACGCCCTGTCCCCGGAGATTCGCGGGAGCGGCGCGTCGTTCAGCGTACTGGCGCCCCCGTCCATCCGGCCGGCGGCCCTCGGCGACTACATCGAGAGTTGGCCGAGCGAAGGCACGAACCTCAACGTCGTGTTCGAGCCGTTGCCGGTGGGGCGGTTTACGCATGCCGAGCGGGCCGATGACCTGGCCCTGCGGATGCTGGCGGCGTGGCGGGTTCAGCCGGACCGCATCGGCATCGTGCATCCCTGGCGGGCCGCTCACTCCCGCCGCCCGAGCGTGTTGCCCGACCCGCTGCTCGCGGTGTGGACCAACCTTGCCGGCCATCTCGCCGGTCGGCGGGTCGTTGAACAGATGTGGATCGGCCAGGGCCTGACGTGCTGGATTCTCGACGGGCCCGCCGGCGGGGCGCTGGTCGCCTGGAACGAACGCTCGCCCGAGCCGGAGGCCCTGATCGACCTGTATCTCGGCGCGTCGCCCGAGGCGGTCGATCTCTGGGGCAATCGCCGGCCGGTCGAGAAGTCCGCCCGCCGCCATCGCCTCGCCCTGACCCGCAGTCCGGTCGTGATCGACGGGATCGACGTGCGCCTCGCCCGCTTCCGGGCCGGCTTCCGTATCGATCCCGACTTCGCCGCTTCCACCTACGCCGTCCACGACCACACGCTCAAGCTCCGCAATCCCTGGAATCGGACGATCACCGGCCGTGTCCGTTTCACCGGCCCCGAGGCGTGGAAATTCACGCCACGGCAGATTCCCTTCACCATCTCGGCGGGCAAGAGCTTCCAAGCCCCCATCGAGATCACCTTCCCCATCTCGACGGTGACGGGCACGCAGCTCATCCAGGCCCGGGTCGAATTCGAAGCCGAACGACGGTACGACGTGCAGTTCACCGCCCCCCTGCGGATCGGCCTGAAGACGATCACCTTCAACGCCACAGCGGCGGTCGAGGACGGCGACCTGGTGCTCACCACGACGATCACGAACGTGGGCGACGAGCCGGAGTCGCTGCATGTGTTCGCCATGGTGCCGAACGCCCCGCGGCGGGAGCGGATCGTCTCGCAGCTTCGGCCGAACCAGACGGTGCTGCGGACGTTCCGATTCGCCGGCCAGGCGGCGAGTCTCTCCGGCCGCCGCGCCCGCGTCGGCCTTCGCCAGGTCGAAGGCCCCGCCATGCTCAACCAGGTCATCGACCTGCCGTAACCCCGCGGCGACCTCAGCATTGAAATCTCGAAGTTGACACTGATGTCATTTCTATGAACGATTGAATGACATTCGACGACAGAGGAGCGTCGCAGATGCAGTTCTCGACCTCCGTGGCCGCGGACCTCGCCGGGGCATCCGAACGACAGCTTCGGTACTGGAACAAGACGAAGCTGCTGAGGCCGACCGGCAAATCGACAGGACATCGACGGTATACCTTCCCCGACCTCGTTGCGCTGAAGACGATCAAAGCGTTGCGCGATCAGAGCACGAGTCTCCAGGCAATCCGGAAGGCGGTGAGCTATCTCCGTCGACATTTCCCCGCCACGGAGGACGCGGATGTCCTTTCATCCATGACCCTTTTGGGCGATGGCGACAAGGTCTACCTGCGTTACGATGCCGAGGAGATTCACGAGATCATCACCGGGCAGAAGGTCATCTGGGCGGTCGCGGTGGGTCGCCTGATTCAGGACGCCAGAGCCCGGACCGCCGATCTCGTCAGCGAATGGACTGAGCCGGTCACGGTGCGGCGCCGCCGCTATCACCTCACGGTGACCCGCGATCCTGAATCGGGGACTTACACAGTCCAGTGTCGCGAATTGCCCGGCGCCATCGAGGAAGGCGACACGCCCGCCGAAGCCATCGAGAACGGCAAAGCCGCCATCGCTTCCGTGCTGGAATTTCAGAAGCGGCGGCGGTCGCTGACTCAGCGGAGGGCGGCGGGTGGGTAGTCTGGCGAACGCCAACGACCGTCACAGGGTGATCCGGGCGCTGCGGCGGGCGGGCTTCGTTGAAGATCAAGGCAGCAAGCACCTGCTCATGCACCACGCCGATGGCCGATATACGACGATTCCGAACTGCCGCTGACTGAACGTCAACACGCTCCGCGCTATCGTCAAGCAATGCGGCCTGTCGCAGCAGGACTTTCTCAACCTGTATCGAGGCAAAGGATAGGCCGCGGGGCGAGGCGTTGGCCCGGCGTCGATCCGGCTTGCGGCCCGCCATCGCCGATCCTACCATGAACCGCCGTAAAGTCCGGTATCATCGTGACTGCTCCAACTCAATTGAAGGTGACTCCATGAATGTCCAACGGAAAGCGCCCGTGCCCGCATGCGTGATCCCTCTCCTCTTGCTTGTGTCCCTGTTGACCGCGTCATCCGCGGCCTTCGCCCAGATTGCATCCTTCCACTACGAACTGACCGACCCCGGGCTCGTTTCCGCGGCGGTGTATGACGCGGATGGGCGGCTGATTCGGGAACTGCAGCGAGGCGAATCCCAGACCGCGGGCCGGCACGCGCTGTCCTGGGACGGGCTGGACCGCCAGGGCGATCCCGTGCCGGCGGGGACGTACCAGTGGCGCGTCCTGCGCACCCCCGGCTTCAAGGCCGAGTACGTCCTGAACCTCGGCACCCGCCCGACGAGCGCGCCCTATCACACCTGGGCGGGCAACCACTCCGGGGCCTGCACCGTGGCGGTGGACGAGAGCGGCATGTACGTCGCCGCCCCCGTCACCGAAACCGCCGGCGTCATCCTCAAGCAGTCGATGGACGGCGAGCAGCGGCTCTGGACCCGCGGACGAACCGAGGTCACCGACGGCCGGTTCCAGGGCGGCGTGTCCGCGACCAGCGACGGCCGGGGCAACGTCTACATGCTCCAGCAGAACGGGCTCATCCAGCTCATGGACGCCGACACCGGCGAGCTTCGCGTCGACGTAATCGGCCGGGACGCCTACAGGGGCGCCCTCGGATCGAGCGCCCGCTTCGGCCGCGACCGGCCCGAGCGGACGTGGGACCCGCTTCCCGACCAGATCAAACAGCAGATCGACGAACGACACGAGGTTCGCTTCCTCTACCGCCACGGCGAGCAGATCGCCGGGGCTGACATCGCCGCCCACGGCGACGTGTTCGTCATCTCCTTCCGCGATCAGAACTCGCTCCGCTGGCTCGACAAGACCGACGGCTCCGTGGACACCGCGATCCGCGTCGAGGCCCCGCTCGGCGTCGCCGTCGCCCCGGACGGCCGGGTGTTCGTGATCTCCGGTAAGCACGTGCTCCGTGTCGACCGCGGGGGCGAGAAGCAGCCCGTCGTTCAGGGGCTGGTGAATCCCGTGCGGCTGAGTTACGACCCGGTGCACGATGATCTGCTGATCGTCGAGTCCGATCCGGACCACCGCATCAAGCGGTACTCGCTCGACGGCGAGCTGCAGGCCGCCTACGGCCGCGAGGGCGGCCGCGAGCAGGGCACGTACAAGCCGCAGAACTTCATCGGCGTGACCGACATCGCCGCCGACCTCGAAGGCGGGTTCATCATCGCC
>CAYFQS010000302.1:0-4948 GCA_964345245.1 uncultured Planctomycetaceae bacterium
CGGCGTCGGCGAGCCGGCCGGCGAGCCAGGCGACCTGGGCGTCCAGGTCGCGCGGCTTCATCTCGCCCATGAACCGAATCCCGCCGGGCGTGATGATGAACGCCCGCACGTGCCGCTTGCGGCTGCCCGGCTGAAGCGACAGAAAGCGGAACTTTTCAATGGGGGCGAGCCAGGCGAAGGCCTCGCCGCGGAGTTGCCGGACGCGCTCGAGCTGCGTTTTGATCCTCGCCGCCCGCTCGAAGGCGAGCTCGCCCGAGGCCCGCTCCATCCGCCGCTCCAGCTCCGCCTCCCGCACGTTTGGGGATTGCAGGGCGAAATCGAGGGCGGCGCGAATCTGCCCGCGGTAGTGGGCCATCGACACCGACCCGTCGCACGGGGCCGGGCACTTGCCCATCTCCTTGTAGGCACAGGCGTCGCCGTTCGGGGCCTGCACGAGAATCTCGTGATAGCGGCAGAGGTCGAACAGGTCTTCGAGGGTCTCGACGAACTGCCGGGCGGCCTTCGCGGTGGCGATCGGGCCGAGCGTGATGCCCGCGCCGACCTCCGGTGGATCGGCGGCGATGAACCGCGGAAACCGCGCGTCGGGCTCGACACGCACCCAGTGCCCGCGCCAGCGGCGAATGAGCTGGCGGTAGCGGTCCGGGATGAACTGCCGGGCGTTTTCCAGCCAGGTCCACTCGGCTTCGAACTGGCTGCACACCTCCCGCCAGCGGACCTCGCGGACCACGGCCCGGTAGTCGATCTTGCGGGTGGTCTGGTCTGCGTCGTCCGGCCCGAGGCGGCGCACCAGCGCCGGCCGCAGCGACCCGATGGTCGCCAGCAACACCGGCCTGCCGCCCTCATCGGCGAGCAGATAGCAGGCCGGCTTGGCGGGGATCTCCAGCCGCCACGACTCGACGTCGCCCCTCGGATCGACCCGCCGCGAGAACCGAAGCGAGGGCAAGCCGAAGCCGGCGGGATGGTCGCAGTGAACGTTCACGGAGAACCAGGGGGGAAAACTCGAAACTCGAAACCCCGAATCCGAAACCCGAAACCCGAATCAAGCCCGACGCGCCAATGCCCCCGCGGCATCGCGTGCGTGATTCCGTCCGTGAGCCGGTTGGTCATTGTGGCAATGGGATTTCATTCGGCTTTCGGGGTTGCCCCATTACACCGGCATTCCGCGGATAACGGCTTCGAAGACGATGCTCCCGGCCACCATGCCCTGGCCGGCACAGACAAAGCGGCGATTCTTGTGCTGAATCTGGCGGCCGAGGAGAATCAGGCGTTGGCCCGGGGTGACCGGGGCGCGGAACTTCACCTCGTCCATGCCGGCGAACCCGATGAAAACGTCGTCGTCGCGCCGGACCTTCATCATCCAGGCGGCGAGTTGGGCCGCGGCCTCACACATCAGCACGCCGGGGTAGATGGGCCGGCCGGGGATATGGCCGTCGACCCAGAATTCGTCATCGCGGACGTCCTTGTAGCCGACCGCCTCGGTATAGCCCTCGGAGGCGTAGACGATCGCGTCGAGCTGACGCATGTGGCCTCGCTGAGGATTGATGGCCTCGATCTCCTCCACGCCGTACATCACCGTGTTCAGATCGATTTCGCTGAGGTCGAGCAGCAGGGATGGCGGCATGGTCGGACTGTCTCAGGGGCAGGGATACAGGCGGAACATCGCGGGGCCGCCGAAACCGAAGCGGCACCGACCCCGGCGGCGGCAGTATAGCACAAGCCCCCGCGCTGGGCAGTCGACCACCGACCGCACCGTGGTGTGGAGTCGCCGACCGCGCCAGGGCGTTGACGAATGGGCCGACCCGACGCGATCAGTCAGCCGAATCGCGAAGCTCAAGAACCTTGACCCGCACCGCCTGGGCCGCGGCCTTGATATCCTGCATGTGCTTGCGCACCCGCGTGCCCGCCGCCTTGTTGCCGCCTTCGGCCTTGCGGATGTCCTCGGCCGCTTCTTCGACCAACCGCTTGAGATTCTCGTACTCGAACATGTGGACCTCCTGTCCGTCGTTGACCATAAAGACAAGCTAACACGGACCCTATGCGAACCGCAAGACAAATTTCCGCGTTCCGGTCGCGGCAGACGCTGTCCGGCGCAACCCCGCGACTACTTGATAATCGGCAAAACGGCCTTGAATCGGTCAGTCCCCGCCTCATGAACCAGCTCCAGCAGGGCCATTTCCACGCTCACCGGCACGATCTCCGCCTGGGTCAGACGCTGGACGGCCAAATCGTAATCGACCGCCCGGCGAGAGCCGATCGCGTCGCCCGCCACCGCGGTGACGTAGCCCGCCGCGGCGAGGTCGAGCGCCGTCTGCAGCACGCAGACGTGGGCCTCGATGCCGCAGAGGAGCACGGTGCGTCGGCCGAGTTCGGCCAGGCGCCGGCGAATCCCGCCCACGAAGGCCGAGAACTTCAGCTTCTCTTCGATGCACGCCACGTCTTCGAGCCGCTCACGGATCGCCTCGACCGTGGGCCCGAGGCCCTTCGGGTACTGCTCGGTCGCGAGGACGGGCAGACCGAGCGCCTTCGCGCCGTCGATCAGCTTGCCGCACTGCTCGACCACCCGCTCGTGATCGTGGATTACGGGCAGCAGTCGCTCCTGGAGATCGACCACGAGCAGGGCCGTATCGTCGAGATTCAGACGTGAAATCGCCATTCGGTTACTCGTCCATCCCCGTCCGCTGCGCCGGGGCGGCGGAAGCGCTTCCACAAATAGTGTACCAGACCGCCCCACCGCCGGGCCATTGGCGATGGCCGGACCGCCCCCCCGTCGGCGATGTTGCGCCCATCCCATGGCGATTGAAATCGCCACGCCGGGGACGTCCGCGCGGCAAGTCAGGCGCCCGGCGCATTGGCCCCCGCCTTCGATCAGCGTACCATGATCGGTTCAATCTCACCCCGGAGACACGCCATGCTGCACCGCATCACCTGGATTGCCCCTCTGCTCTTGATCGGCGTGGCCGCGGCCGACGCGGCCGACGACCCCGCGGAACTGAAGCGGGAGAACGCCCGGCTCAAGGCCCGGGTGCGGCAGCTCGAGGCCGAGGTCGCCCGGCTCCGGGAGGCGAAGGCCGCTCTCGAATCGCAGCTCACGCAGGTGCGCGAGGACCGCAACGAAGCGTTCTTCGACGAGCAGACCACCGAGGGCGGAGCGTCGCAACTCGTGGGCCGGGTGACCCGGCTCGCGATCACCCACGGCGGCAACGCGCCGCACGGCATGCGGCTCGTCGCCGGGGACGAGGGGCCCATCCGCATGTTCGTGGAGACCGAAGGCAGCGGCGACGACTATCGCGGGATCGACCAGGTGCATTTCACCGTGGACGGCCGGGAACTCGCCGCCGAGGTCGCCAACTACCGCGCCCAGCGACGGGTGATCGGCCGCAAGCGCGTCAACCGGGGCGACGAGCGGTTCACCGCCCTGCTGCCGGTCGATCTGGTCGAGCGGATCGCCGAGGCCGACGAAGTAACCGGCCGCATCAAACACGTTCGCTTCCGGCTGACCGACGGTCAGCGCCGCATGTTCCGCGCCTTCCGCGACCGGCTGGCGGAGGGAAACAAAAGACAACCGACGACAGCTCGCTGAGAAACGACGGTCAGTCGCGCCCCGGACAAACAGCGCAAGTCTCTGTCCCTCTGCGCGTGTTCCGGCCGTGGCGACGAAACCGGCCACACCGAATCCGGCGTCTCGGCCCTGTGCTGCTGTGGCGGTGAGCCGCCCCGCGTGCTCCGCCGCGAATCGAAGTCTCGACACCCGGAGATTCAGCCCGGCTGACCGCGTCGGCTCACGAACTGCCGCAGGACAGTCAGCGGCGGTTCGGTGGTCAGGGCGAGTCGGTGGTCGATGCCGCGGGCGAGCAGGCCGCGGGGCAGCACGTCAATGTGGTGTTGGATCTCGCGGCGATAGCGATCGCGAATCCGCGGGGCGTGGGTGCGGGCGGCGGCGCCGGTCTCGGCGTCGATCAGCCGGGCGCTGCCCACGCCGGCGAGATCGAGTTCCCGCGGGGTGAGCACCTGCAACACCATCACGTCAAAGCGGCTGTGGCGGAACGGCTGCAGCCCCTCCAGCCAGGCGGCCGGCTCGTCGAGCAGGTCGCTGATGAGCACGAGCAACCCGCGCTGACGCCGGCGACCGAACCACATCGCGTGCCCCTGGTGCAGGGCGGCGACGGGATCGGTCTCCCGGGCGATCCCGGCCGACTCGAGCGACGCGACCAGTTCCCGGCAATGCGCCCAGCCCCCGGCCAGCGGGGCGAGCGGCTCGCACGATTCGTCAAACGCGGCGAGGGCGACGCGGTCCGCCTGGCGCACCGCCAGCAGCCCGAGGGCGGCGGCGATCTGCCGGGCGAAGGTCCACTTGCTCACCGCCGGGCGATCGCCGTGGCGCCGGTGGTCGGCCTCGTCGGCGAAGTCCATCGACGCCGAGCGGTCGATCAGCAGATGCACCGCCAGCTCCGCCTCGTGTCGAAAGCGTCGCACGAAGAGCCGATCGGTTCGCCCGAACACCGCCCAGTCGACCCGCCCCGGCTCGTCGCCGGGCAGGTAGGGGCGGAAGTCGTGGAACTCGGTGGAATGCCCCCGCCGCGGCGAGCGATGGCGTCCGGCGTAAAGCCCCTCGACGAGCTGCCGGGCGACGAACATCAACCCGCCGAGCTGGGAAAGCTCGGCCGCGGTCAGCAGCGACGGGCTGGGCGTGGACGTCCGGGCCATGGGCTTATCCTCGCCGAAAGCGGGCCGAAGGCCAACAGGAACGGGAGAATCTGGCGATCTGGGCCAATCGTACGGATGGGAAAACGCCCAGGCAATGGCGCGACCTGCGCGGTCGCTCCGGTCCGGCTTGGTCCCTTCCCCCCAAGCCGGTGCGCAGCGCAAGCGAAGCTCCGGATATCGAACCCCGCCGAATCCGGACCTGCGCTGACGCTCCGGTCCGGCTTGATCCCTGCCCCCAAGCCGG
>CAYFQS010000303.1:0-4943 GCA_964345245.1 uncultured Planctomycetaceae bacterium
TTCAGCGTCGCCGGCTCCTCCGTCGCCGTGGCGGACAGCTCCGAGGTCTGGCTGGTGGGCGGCCGCGGCGCATCGGCTTCCCGCACGCTGCTCGGCGAGGGCGGCTTCGACGTCTCCGGGGAGTGGGGCCTGGCCACCGACATCGCCCTGCCGTCCGTCGACGGCGGGACGCTCGGGCCTTACGAGTTCGTCGTTACCGCTTCCGCCTTTGACGACAACAGCGCCGCTTTCACCGCCGACAGTCTCGCCAGCCCCCCCAAATCCCTGGCCGGCGGCGAGTTCGGCCTGATCAATCCCGAGAGTCTCAACAGTCACGGCATCCTTCAGCACGCGATGATCACCGACTCCGTGGTCATCACCCTCAACGCCGACCAGACGCTCACCGACAATCACCTTGACGCGTTGTTCGACCCCGGCCGGGCGTTGCCGTCGTTCAAGTACGGCTCGTCGCACGACAGCTTCGAGGTCTTCGTGCTCGATCCGCCGGCGGTCCCGCTCCCCGCGGGGGCCTGGGCCGGGCTCGCCCTGCTCGCCGGGATCGCCGGCATCCGCCTCGCCCGTCGTCGCCGCGTCGTGTAACGCAACCGCCGGGATGCGGGGAGGGGGAAGAGACGAAGAGACGGAGAGACGGAGAGACGAAGTGGCGGAGGGATCCGGACCTGCGCTGACGCTGCGGTCCGGCTTGGGAGCGGAAGGCACGAAGGCACAGAGGCACGGAGGCACGAAGGGGGGCAAGCCCGGTCATGGGCAGGGAGCGGAGTGAGCCGGCCTTGGCCGGGATTCGGGGGAAGTGGGCGGAGGGATCCGGACCTGCGCTGACGCTGCGGTCCGGCTTGGGAGCGGAAGGCACGAAGGCACAGAGGCACGGAGGCACGAAGGGGGGCAAGCCCGGTCATGGGCGGGGAGCGCGTGAGCGGTTGACATGCGGGGGCGGGGAGATAGACTTGTCGGCCTTGAAAACCCGAATGGAGCCGCCCGTGACGAGGAGTTGAGGCCGAGGCGCGGGCAGGGGCGAACCACTGACGGCTCGTGACGGTTCGTCCAGCTCCCGTGTTTGAGCCGTGGCCTGCCGCCCGTCGATCGACGGGCGTTTCCCACCGCTTTGATCGTAACTCACGCTCGGCCTCACCGGATGGCCCGTGGTGTAACTGGCAACACACCAGGTTTTGGTCCTGGCGTTCTGGGTTCGAATCCCGGCGGGCCAGTTGGAGCAACCGCACGTGACTGAGAGGAACGACAAGCGGCGGATCGAGGCGGTGATTCTCGCCGCGGGCAAGGGCACGCGGATGGAAGGCGACCTGCCGAAGGTGCTGCACCGCGTGGCCGACCGGCCCATGGCGCGGTGGGTGATCGACGCCTGCCGCGAGGCCGGGGCCGAGCGGCTGGTGGTCGTGGTCGGCTACGAGGCGGACATGGTCCGCGATGAGCTGGCCGGCGAGGCGGACGTGGCGTTCGTGGAACAGACCGAGCAGCTCGGCACGGGCCACGCGGTGCGGATGGCCGAGCCGGCCTTCGCCGGCCGCGACGCGTGCGACCTGCTGGTGGTGGCCGGCGACATGCCCCTGTTCCGGGCGGCGACACTGGCGTCGCTGATCGAAGCGCACCGCGAGGCGGGGGCGGCGGCGACGCTGGCCACCGGCGTGCTCGCCGAGCCCGGCGGGTACGGCCGCATCGTCCGTGATGCGGCCGGGGGCTTCGAGCGGATCGTCGAGCACAAGGACGCCGACGACGCCCAGCGGGCGATCCGCGAGGTGAACGTCAGTTGCTACTGTTTCGACAGCGACAAGCTGTTCGACGCGTTGCGGGCGGTGACGACGAACAACGTACAGGGCGAGTATTACGTGACGGACGTGCTGGGCATTTTGCGAGACCGCGGGGAGACGGTTTTGGCGAGCAACATCGCCGCGTCGGACGAGGTGGAAGGGATCAACACAACGGACCAGCTCGCCCGGGTGGACGGGATTCTTCGACAACGACTGAGCCAAGAGACGGGACGATGAGCCGCAACGATCAGACGATGCTGAAGATTTTCGCGGGCCGGGCGAGCCGGGAGCTCGCCGACCGGATCTGCCGCTATCTCGATCTGCCGCTGGGCCAGGGGCACACCGACCTGTTTCCGGACGGGGAAGTGATCGTCAAGCTGCAGGAGGACGTACGCGGGCGGGACTGCTTCATCGTGCAATCGACCAACCATCCGGTCAACGCGCACCTGATGGAGCTGCTGATCTACATCGACTGTCTGAAGCGGGCGTCGGCGCGGCGGATCACCGTGGTGATTCCGTACTTCGGCTACGCCCGGCAGGACCGCAAGGATGAGGGGCGCACGCCCATCACGGCGAAGCTGGTGGCGAACCTGATCGCCACCGCCGGGGCCGACCGGGTGCTCGTGGTCGACCTGCACGCGGCCCAGATTCAGGGGTTCTTCGACATTCCGGTGGACCACCTGCTCGCGGCCCCGGTGATCGTGAAGTACCTCGAAGAGATTCGCGACGAACTGGGCGACATGGTGCTGGTCAGCCCGGACGTGGGCAACGTGAAGACGGCGAACATGTACGCCGGGATGCTCAACGGCGAGCTGGCGATCATCGACAAGCGGCGCAAGAGCGGCACCGACGTGGAGTCGGCGAACCTGATCGGCGAGGTCAAGGGCCGCACCGTGCTCATGGTCGACGACATGATCTCGACCGCGGGGACGATCTGTTCGGCGGCGCAGCTCGTGATGGACCACGGGGCGCGGGACGTGGTGGCGGCGTGCACGCATCCGGTGTTCGTGGGTTTGGCGATGGAGCGGCTGAAGGAAGCCCCGATCAGCCGCATCGTCTGCACCGACACGATCCCCTGCGGCCGGCGCACCGCCCCGATCGAGGAGAAGCTGCACGAGTTGTCGGTGGACGGGCTGATCGGCGAGGCGATCCACCGCATTCACCACAACCTGTCGGTGAGCGCCCTGTTCGCGAGCAAGATGAACGGCAAACGCTGAGCCGCGACCGGGCAAGGTCGCTGAAAACAAGAGAACCTTACCGAAGGCCAGAACAAAGCGGAGAATTACGCGATGGCACACGAGACCCCGAAACTCAAAGCGGAGACCCGGCAGAAGCTGGGCACGACGTACGCCCGCCGGCTGCGGCGCGACGGCCGCCTGCCCGTGGTGATCTACGGCCACAAGGAGGACCCGGCCCACATGTCGGTCGACCATGAACAGATGGTCCACCATCTGCAGCACGGGGCCCACCTGCTGCAGCTCGACGGCGACGATGGCACCGAAACCTGCCTGATCAAGGAAGTGCAGTACGACTACCTCGGCACCGAGGTGATCCACGTCGACCTGACCCGCGTGGACCTGACCGAAGAGGTCACGGTTAACATTCCCATCGAGGTCCGGGGCGAGGAGTACTGCCCCGTGCTCCAGCAGGAAGGCGTGCTGCTGCAACAGCAGATGGCGGAACTTGAGGTCCGCTGCATCGCGACGAACATTCCCGACGTGCTGACGCTGAACATCGGCGAGGTGACCGAGACCGAGTCGATCCGCGTCGCGGAGCTGGACCTGCCCGAAGGGGTGCAGACCGACGTGGACCCGGAAGAGGTGGTTCTCGCGTTCGCCTTCATCCAGGAAGAGGAAGAAGAGGAGGAAGAACTCGAAGCGGTGGAAGGCGAGCCGGAAGTCATCACCGAGCGGGGCGAGGAAGAGCAAGGCGCCGCGGGCGCCGGCGGGGAGGAAGGGTAATCGCCGAACCTCGGAAGGCGGCGGCGTGACGGCCGCGGCCCGACGGGCGCGTTGTCATGAAGTTGATCGTCGGCCTCGGCAACCCGGGACGCGAGTACGCGGCCACCCGCCACAACGTCGGTTTCATGGTGGTGGACCGGCTGGCGAGGCGACACGCGATCAGCGGGGCGAAGACGAAGTTCCACGCCGGCGTCATCGAAGGCATCATCGTCGAACGGCGGGTGATGCTCATGCAGCCGACGACGTACATGAACCGCAGCGGCCTGGCCGTGGGCGAGGCCGCGGGGTTCTACAAGCTCGAAGCGTCCGACGTGATGGTCGTGGTGGACGACACCGCCCTGCCGGCCGGACAGATTCGACTGCGGGCGGGCGGATCGAGCGGCGGGCACAACGGCCTGGCCGACATCGAACGCGTGCTCGGCACGCGGCAGTATCCGCGGCTTCGCGTGGGCGTCGGCGAACCACGCGCCGGCGAGCACCGCATCGCCCAGCGGGACTACGTGCTCAGCCCGTTCCGCGACGACCAGCGCCGGCCGATCGACGACGCGATCGAGCAGGCTTGCGACGGCTTGGAAATCTGGCTACGTGAAGGCATCGACATCGCCATGACGCGCAGCAACGCGCGGGCGACGGAAAAAGACGAAGAGTAAACCCCCAGGCGTTCGGAGTCCCGCCCGTCGGGATTCCCAGACCACCGAACGAAGGAGCTAGTTAATGGCAAAGACGGACACGAATCTTTACGAAGGGCTGTTTCTGTTCAGCCCGGCCGCGGTGAACTCCAACGCGAGCACCGCGGCGGAGCAGTTGCGCGAGGTGTTTGAGCGGGCCGAGGCCGAGGTGCTCTCGATTTACAAATGGGCCGACCAGCGGCTGGCGTTCGAAGTCCAGGGCAACAAGCGCGGGCTGTACCTGCTGTCGTACTTCAAGACCCGCGGCAGCCGGATCGCGAACATCGAGCGGGACGTGAACCTCTCGGAGACGATGCTGCGTTGCATGATTCTCCGGGCCGACCACATCGGCGAGATCGAACTCAACAACGCGAAGGAGAAGGAAGCGGTGACGCTCGGCGGCGAGAGCGGCGAGTCGGCGTCGAGCGAAAGCGCCGGCGAGGGCGAAGCGCCCGCCGAGGCGCCGGGCGAAGCCGCGCTCGCGGCGGCGACCGCCACCGCCACCGCCACGGCGACGGAACCCCAGGCCGGCGAATCGGCCGAAACGCCCG
>CAYFQS010000304.1:0-4928 GCA_964345245.1 uncultured Planctomycetaceae bacterium
GCCCACCAGCTTCGGTCGCAGTTGCTCGACGTAAATGGCAATCGCCGCGAGGGCCGGTCGGCCTACGGGCACGATCCGTTGTCGTCGGCCTTTGCCTGTCAACTTCACCACGCCCACGCCGTCCACGAGATCGGTCCGCTCGACCGCCCCGACCTCGCTCGCCCGGCAGCCGGTGGCGTACATGAATTCGATGATCGCCCGGTCCCGCAGGGCGAGTGGCTCCGTCTCGTCGATCCTCTCCAGCATTCGCTCGATGTGCTTCGGATGCATCACGTGGGGCAGACGCTTCCACGTGCGCGGCGCGTCGAGCATGTCGCCGGGGTCCTCGTCGAGCAGCCCCTCGGCGAACAGGTAGCGACACATCACGCGGATCGTTGACAGGTGCCGGGCGATGGACGAACTCTCCATCCCCTCGCTGCGGAGGCGGCGCAAATGGGCCACGATGGCTTCAACGTTCAGTCGCTCCGGGCCGTGGATGCCGCGGGTGGTCAGGTCGTCGGTGAACTGCCGCAGGTCGTCGCCATAGGCGGCGAGGGTGTTCGCGGACAGCCCGCACTCCACCCGCAGGTAGGCGAGGAATCCCTGCACGTAACGCGACCAGCCGCCGGTTTGACCGGCGGGGCGGGGCGGCGGCGAAGCCACGCTTCGCTTACGTGCCTGTCGGTTGAAGGGTGTGTCGGCCATGGACGGTGATTCGGGCCACGGGCGGGGGCGACTGCCGAACCAGGCGATGGTAGATCGGGCACGCCCGGTATCCGCCGCCGCACAACTCGAATGCGTCGGCGAGGTGCTCCAGGGTCATCCGTTCGGCGCACGCCGACTCGCCGGCATCGATGAAGGGACAGATGTCCAGCGGCTCTGATCTGGCGGAGCGCTTACGCAGCGACATGTGGTGAGACATCGGCAATACCCCATGACTCTGGTTCCAGTCGTGGTTATCGGTCATTCGCTTCGAGCGGCATGAATGAATTCGGTCGCCCGCGGCGTCCGCTCTGCTGGTATGATGCCTCGCCATGAGCGAACGACCGAAGCCCATTGAGTGGATCGGCGACGCGGAGACGGGGTTTCTGCGGCTGATCGAGCAGACGAAGCTGCCGGAGACGCTGGAGCACGTCGACTGCCGGGAGGTGGAAACGGTGTGGCAGGCGATCAAGCGGCTCGCCGTGCGCGGAGCTCCGGCCATCGGCATCACCGCCGCGTACGGTTGCGTGATCGGGGCGCAGAAAGGCGGGTTCGCCCGGGCCGCGGACTACCTCGCCACCAGCCGGCCCACCGCGGTGAATCTGTTCTGGGCCATCGAACGGATGAAGGCCCTGGGCACGGAAGGCCCGGCAGAACTGCTCGCCGAGGCGAAGACGATTCACGAAGAAGACGCCTCGATGTGCGAGGCGATCGGCCGGCTCGGGCTCGACCTGGTCCCCGACAACGGCGCCGTGCTGACCCACTGCAACGCCGGGGCTTTGGCCACGGGCGGGATCGGCACGGCCACGGCGCCGATGTATGCGGCCCACGAGGCCGGTCGGCCGGTTCGCGTCTATGCCGATGAAACCCGCCCGCTCCTGCAGGGCGCCCGCCTCACCGCATGGGAACTCGGAGCGGCGGGTATCGACGTCACCGTCATTTGCGATGACATGGCCGCGAGCGTCATGCGCCGCGGCGAGATCAAGCTCGTGATCACCGGGGCCGACCGTATCGCCGGCAACGGCGACGTGGCCAACAAGATCGGCACCTACAACCTCGCCGTCCTCGCGAAGCACCACGGCGTGCCGTTCTACGTCGCCGCCCCGAGCAGCACCTTCGACCTCTCGCTGTCGAGCGGCGATGACATACCGATCGAGCAGCGTGACCCGATCGAGATCACCAACGGGTTCGGCCGACGGACGGCGCCGGAGGACGCGAAGACCTGGAACCCCGCCTTTGACGTCACGCCCCACGAACTGATCGCCGGCATCATCACCGAACGCGGGATCATCCGCCCCGTCAACGAGAAGACGGTGGGTGAGATGATCGCCTGATCCTCGCGGTGGGTCTGTGGGCGCCGGTGCTTCCGCGGCGGGTGCGGGAACACGGGCATCGCCCGCCCGCCGAGGCGGTCGGGGCTTGGCCATCGCACCGATCCGCATACATCCTTATAGTGCGACTCGTGATGTTTCACTGGAGATTCGCGTGTTTGATACGCATTGCCATCTGACGTCCCCTCAACTGCGAAGCCGGACCGATCAGATCATCGCCGAGGCCGGCGAGCAGGGCGTGGACCGGATGATCACCGTGGGTACGACCCCGGACGATTGCACCGCCGCGCGCGAGGTCGCCGAGCGATTCGAAAATGTCTGGTACACGGCCGGCGTGCACCCGCACTACGCAAGCGATGTGAAGCCGGACGATCTGTCGACGGTGATCGAACACGCACGTCACCCGCGGTGCGTGGCGATTGGCGAGATGGGGCTGGACTACCACTACCCCGACCCGCCGCGCGACGTGCAGCAGCGGTTCTTTCGCGACCAACTCGCCGCGGTGGCGCAGGCCGGGCACACGCATCCGATCATTATCCACTGCCGCGAAGCGGTCGACGACACGCTGGCGATCATCGAGGCGGAGGACATTCCCGCCGAGCAGTTCGTCTTTCATTGCTTCACCGAGCTTCCCGAAGCGGCGCGCAAGGTGCTTGACGCCGGTTGTATGGTGAGTTTCACGGGGATCGTCACGTTCAACAGCGCCGACCACGTGCGCGAGTCGGCCAAGCTCGTGCCGCTGGAGCGGATGATGATCGAGACGGACAGCCCGTACTGCACGCCCGAGCCGCACCGGAAGGTGCGACCGAACGAGCCGCGCTATGTCGCCGACGTCGCCCGTTTCCTGGCCGAGCTGCGGTTGGTCGATTTCGATGAGTTTATCACCACCGTGGATGCGAACGCCGAACGGTTCTTCGGCATTCCGCCGGGGTCGCCCGGAGAGTAGACATGACAGCCCATCCGACTGGACGGAAACTGACAATCCATTCGAACTTCCCCCGCTACGAGGATCACGATCCGCAGGTGCCGGTGTGGTGCGTCACGCCGGGAAAGGGCGGCTGCTTCCACCGGTTCTTCGACACCAGCCCGATCAGTCCGTCCGGTCGCCACGTGGCCGTGCTCCGCATGCCCGACGAATCCCGACTGAACGAGCCGGGCGAGCCGGCGGAGATCGTGCTCGTCGACCTGCACGCCGGGGACGAGAAGGTGATTGCCGAGACCCGCGGCTGGGAACCGCAGATGGGGGCGAACGTCAACTGGGGCGCCGACGATCACCACCTGTTCTTCAATGACGTGGACACGGAAACGTGGACGCCGCAGCTTGTGCGTTTCGATCCGCTTACCGGGAGGGCGGCGAAGACTCCCGGCGGGGTGTATCACGTCTCGCCGGATGGCCGCCATGCCGCGGCGGCCTGCATGAAACGCATGCGCCGCACCCAGCGCGGCTATGGGGTGGTGGTCCCCGACGACCTCGTGCCGGTGAACGTCGGGGCGCCGGACGATGACGGGCTGTTCATCACCGATCTGGCGACAGGCGGGCGGAAGCTCGTGTTGCCGCTCCGTCGGGCGATGGAAGCGAGCGAGGAACTGACGGCCGGCGACCTCGAGGAGTGGCAGATCTACGGCTTCCACACCAAATGGAGCCCGGACGGCCGCCGGCTGATCTTCACCATTCGCCGCGTCCACCGAGATGAAGCCGATGCGTGGAACAACCTCGGCAAGTGCCGCTTCGAGGTGCTCACCTGCAAGCCGGACGGCAGCGACCTGCGAAATGCCGTGCCCGCCCGGCACTGGGAACACGGCGGCCACCACATCCACTGGTTCCCGGACAGCCGGCAACTGTCGATGAACCTCGGCGGGTTCGGCGAAGGCCTGCGGTTCGTCCGCGTCGGCTACGACGGCAGCGACCTGCGGCCGATCCTCGACGACGTGCCCGGATCGGGGCATCCGTCGGTCCATCCCTGCGGGCGCCTCCTCACCGACGCCTACGCTCACGAGGGACAATCCTACGGCGACGGCAGCATCCCGCTGCGCTGGGTCGATACGGCGAGCGGCGAGGAACGGAAGCTCGTGCGAATGCATTCCCGGGTGGAGCCGATGAACGATCGGGCCCTGCGCGTCGACGCTCATCCCGCCTGGGATCGCACGTGGCGCTGGCTGGCGTTCAACGGCGTGCAGGACAATACTCGCCGGCTGTACATCGCCGACATGGCGGACGTGATCGGGTGAGATCGCCCCGTGTTCCCGTTTACGCCTCGCAGAAGCACGGACAAGTAAGCTCGGTGAGCCGACCTCGCCTCTCGCTGAGGCGAGGGTCCGCCGGATTCAGGCGTCTTCGTCGTCTTCGTCCCACGACGCGTCGCCGAGGGCGTCATCTTCGGCGGCGTTGGACTGCGCGGCGTCGGACCAGTCGGCGGCGAGCTGGGCCTTCATCGCTTCCCACTCCTCTACGGTGATCTGCACCTCGCGGGCCTGGGAGCCCTTGTGGTCGCCCAGGATGCCGGCGGCGGCCATGGCCTCGATGAGGCGTGACGCCCGGCTGTAGCCGATGGTCAGCCGACGCTGCAGCAACGACACGCTGCCGCGCTTCGTCTCCAGCACGACGCCGACCGCGTCCTCGAACAGCGGATCGGTCGCCGCCTCGTCGTCCACGTCCCGGGCGTCGGCACCCTTGAGCTGCACGAGCTGCGGCTCGAAGCTCTGCTCGGCGACGTCCTTGAGGAACTTGGTGGTGCGGCGGATTTCCACGTCGTCGACCAGCGTGCCCTGGGCCCGGGTGAGCTCGCTCGACCGGGGCGAGAGGTAGAGCATGTCGCCTTGGCCGAGCAGCAGTTCCGCGCCCTTCTGGTCGAGCACGATGCGGCTGTCCATGCCGCTGGCGACCTTGAATCCGACGCGGCAGGGCATGTTGGACTT
>CAYFQS010000305.1:0-4922 GCA_964345245.1 uncultured Planctomycetaceae bacterium
GAGGCGGGCCGGTGGGTGGTATCAACTTCCCGCTCTCGCTGAAGCGAGGCGGGCCTGGGCGGAAGGGGGGTTATGGTACGAGGAACGTGTCGTCCGTATCCGCCGGCGGCTCGGTACCGGTGTAAACCTGTCGATCGCTCGCCTGGTAGATATAGTCGGAGTGGTTGATCATCGGCTTCCGCAGCCAGGTGACCTCGCCGGTGTTGGTCAGCACGTTCTGGCCCGCCAACCGGCGGTGATTGGGCGATGGCGTTTCGCCCGGCAACTCGCCGTGGAAGAAGCCGGTTCCGAAGAACGGGTTCTTGTCGGCAAGGACGGCGATGTTCTGCTCGCCCCAGCGGAAGGGCGAGTCGATGTACTGGTTCTGGTAGCTGTAGCTGACCGCCCGGTGGGTCGGCCAGTCGCGGGCGTCACGGGCGGGCGACCGCGGCGCATCCTGGTTCGCCGGACAATTCAGCAGTTCGGGCTTGACGTAGTCGTGGCGAATCAGCAGATACAGGTGAGCGGAATTGGAGTTGGCCGCCCCTTCGTCGTCGAACTGGTTGACCAGCCACCAGCGGTTGCCGCTCTTCGTGCGGGGGGTGACGCCGTCGTGATCGGCGGCGTACTGGCCGAACCCGATCGCGGCGCCGGCGAGATTGGCCTGACAGGCCGACTGCCGGGCGACGGCCCGGCTGCGGCTGACCGCGGGCCAGAGCACGGAGACGCCCAGCAGCAACGCCGCGGCCAGCGAGAGGACCTCCGGCCAGGTCAGCATCCGGCCGCACGTGCCCGTCGCCCGGTCCGCCGAAGCGGCGCCGGATCGACCGGCCTGTTCGATCATCTGCATGGTGCGGGCTTCGAGCAGATCGCCCGGGGAGGGGGCGGGCAGGTGGTCCAGCAGGCCGAGCAACTGCATCATCTTTCGGCCGCGCTCGACCTGGTCCGGCGGGAGAGCTTCGAGTTTGAATCCCCCCGCCACCAGCGCGTCGAGCACTTGCTGGTCCTGAGCTGAGAGATTGCCGCCGATGTCAGAGCTTTGATCGTTCATGTTGTCAGAACCGACTTTTCCGCGGCGACATGCCTCTGGCCGCCGGAATTCAGATGCGTTGCCCGAGTTTGCTACGCTCCGCTGCTCTCGGGGTTCGCGTTTTTCCAACGTTCTCCAAATTTCGCCACCGCGGTGTGCAGCCGGCTCTTCACCGTCCCCAACGGAATGTTGAGGATTTCGGCGATCTGGGCGTAAGAAAACTGCTGGAAATACGCCAGCAGCAGGATCTCGCGCAGATGGTCCGGTAACTCCGCCACCGCATGCTGGACCTTCTCCTGAAGCTCGGCCTCCTGCATGCCCTCGCCGGGCAGGGGCAGGTCGGCCTCCATCAGGTCCGCGAAGGTCTGCGTTTCATCGCCGCCCCCGACCGGCGCCGACAGGGGCGCCGCGCTTCGTCTGGCAACTTTACGTAAGTAATCCCGCGCCTTGTTCGCGGCAATTGTGAAAAGCCACGGCTTGAATCGGCGCTCGGGGTCGAAGGTGTTCGCCGACAGGTGAATCTGGAGGAAGGTTTCCTGGAACACGTCCTCCGCCGCCGCCCGGTCGCCGGTGAATCGCACGAGGAAGTGGAACAACTCATTGCGATAACGGCGCATCAGCGTCTGAAAGCTTTCCATGTCACCGCGCTGGTAACGCTGGATGAGCTGCTCATCGGGCAGGTCGGCGAGATTCTCGGCGCGACTGGCGTCGGTCATGAAGAAAGCACCGCCATTGAGTTGGGGATTATAAGGCCCCGCTCACACACGGCAATGCGACGGGTGACGAGTTTGCCGATTCGCATTTGATCTCACCCGACCCCTCGCTACCATTGAACTGTCGATTTACCTGACCCGGACAGGGGATATGCCCCATGGGCGTGCCGATTTCGCAGATGTGGACCGTCGCCTCTTACGTGCTCAAGCAGCGCCTGCGCGGGCGCAAGCGCTACCCGCTGGTGCTGATGCTCGAGCCGCTGTTTCGATGCAACCTCGCCTGCGCCGGCTGCGGGAAGGTGCAGTACCCCGCCCACATCCTCAAGCGCGAGCTGAGCCCCGAACAATGCTGGGCCGCCGCCGAGGAATGCGGCGCCCCGATCGTCTCCGTGCCCGGCGGGGAACCGCTGCTGCACCCCGAAATCGACCGCCTCGTTGAAGGGCTCATCGAACGCAAACGCTACGTCTACCTCTGCACCAATGCGATCCTGCTCAAGAAGAAGCTCGACCTGTTCGAGCCGAGCAAGTACCTGACCTTCAGCGTGCACATGGATGGCACCGAAGAGCATCATGACTTCGCCGTCTGCCGCGAGGGCGTATTCCAGACCGCCAGCGACGGCATTCGCGAGGCGGTGAAGCGCGGCTTCCGCGTCACCACGAACACCACGCTCTTCGCCGGCGCCGATCCCAACGCGGTGCGGCAGTTCTTCGACGAGATGACCGACCTCGGCGTCGAGGGCATGATGGTCAGCCCCGGCTACGCTTATCCCAAGGCCCCGGACCAGCAGTCATTCCTCCGCGAGCGCAAACGCACCAACGAGCTGTTCGAGATGATCCTGTCGAACCGCCAATCGAACTGGCGGTTCAACCAGTCGCCGCTGTATCTCGAATACCTCATGGGCGAGCGTGACTACGAATGCACGCCGTGGGGCAGCGTGACCTACAACCTCTTCGGCTGGCAGAAACCATGCTACCTGCTGCAGGACGGGTACTGCGAGACGTTCGCGGAGCTGATGGAGCAGACGGAGTGGGAGAACTACGGCCGGGCGTCGGGCAATCCGGCGTGCCAGCAGTGCATGGTGCACTGTGGCTACGAGCCGTCCGCGGTGGATCACACCTTCACCGGCGTGGGCGGGATGCTCGCGACAGTCAAGGCGATGCTGTCGGGGTCGTATCAGAATCCGGCCGCGGCCGAGCGCCTGGAGGCGGAGAAATCCAATCTGCATGGCCCGGAAGCCCTGCTCGCCGAACTCACCGTCGAAGGCGAAACGGCGGCGTGAGCCGCGGGCGATCCGCCCGGCGCGCCCCCACTTCAGCGGGGCGTGGTGTCTGAGTATCGGTGGATCAATCCCCGCCCTCGCTGAAGCGAGGCGGGCCGGGGTCTCGTCCGATCCCGGCTTGAACGGGGCGTGGAGTGGCGCGTCCCCACTGCAGCGGGGCGTGGTGCCTGAGTATCGGTGGATCAATCCCCGCCCTCGCTGAAGCGAGGCGGGCCGGGGGTTCACGCCGCCTTCTCGTCCGACTTCTTCGTCGACTTCTTCGTATCCGACTTCGACTCCGTCCCGGTCTCGGTCTTTTGGGTGTCTTTCGTGTCCGACCCGGACTCGGAACCGTTGGAGGTTTCCTTCTTCGCCTTTTCCTGGTAGTCGCTGGAGCGGTTGTAGTCGGTCTCGTAGAACCCGGAGCCCTTGAAGATGATGCCGCCGCCGGTGCCGATGAGTCGCTTGAGCTTGAGCTTGCCGCACTCGGGGCACTTGCGAAGCGGGTTGGCGGTGATGGACTGGAAGCGTTCGAAGGCGTGGCCGCAGGCGGCACACTGGTAATCGTACGTGGGCATCGTGTCACTCCTGTCGGCTCGGCGGCAATCGCCGGGCGGGTCTATTCTTCAGCCGGGGCCACGGCGACCTTCGCCGCTCGCAGCACCCGGCCGCGGAAAACATAGCCCGGCTGGAGCTGGGCTGTCACGTGATTCGGTTCAATGCCTTCGGCCGGCTGACGCATCAACGCCTCGTGGCGGTGGGGGTCGAACACCTCGCCCGGCGCCACTTCGAGCCGCTCCACGCCGACCTGTTGCAGCGCCTTGAGAAACTCGTCGCGAACGATCCGCATGCCCTGGTGCAGCGCCTTCGCGTCATCGCTGTCCACCGACGTTTCCAGCGCCCGGTCGAAGTGATCGAGCACCGGCAGGAACGCCTTCAGGGCGTCGGCGAGGGCGAGGTTGACCGCATCGGTCCGGCCCTGCTCGCTTCGCCGCATGTAATTCTGGTAATCGGCGGAAACCCGCTGCAGCCGTTCGAAAAGCTCCTGCTTTTCCTGCTCCAGCGTCGAACGCTCGTCCCGCCCTTCCGCTTGCTCGCCATCGGCCGGCGGGTCGGCGGCGGCTTGCTCCGGCGCCGGTTCCGCGGTCGATTCCTCGGCCGCGTCCGGCGCCGATTCGGGCGTCTGCTCCTCGGTTCGCGCTTTGTCTTTCTCTTCAGCCATGGCTCGTGTCCATCGGCAAGGGGCGATCACTCGCCCGTGAGGTAACTCTTGATCTTCTTCCAGAATCCATCGCTCTCCGGGAGCACGCGGTGATCTTCGGTTTCGGCGAACTGCCGGAGCAACTCTTCCTGTTCATCGGACAGCTTGCGGGGAATTTCGACCAGGGCCTGGACGAGCATGTTGCCCCGCCGCCCGGATCGCAGGTCGGGCATGCCCTTGTCCCTGAGCGTAAACACCTGGCCGTGCTGTGTCGCCCGCGGAATCTTCAGTTCGCAATGCCCATCGAGACTCGGGACCTCCAGCTCCGCGCCGAGGGCGGCCTGGGTGAAGCTGATCGGCATGCGGAGGATCAGGTCGTTGCCGTCGCGTTCGAACAGCTCGTGATCCCGGATGCGCACGACCACGTGCAGGTCACCCCGGGGGCCGTCCTGTCCGGGTTCGCCTTCGTCGGGCACGCGGATGACCTGCCCGTCGTGAATGCCCGGCGGCACGCGAACGGTCAACGAACGTCGGCGGGGTCGCTGGCCCGTCCCGCCGCAGTCATCACACTTGTCGGTGATGATCCTGCCGGTGCCGTGGCAGTTCGGACAGGGCCGGACCATCTGGAAGAAGCCCTGCCGCATGGCGACCTGGCCTCGTCCGCCGCACGTGCCGCAGGTCTGCGGGGTGGTGCCGGGTTTGGCCCCGCTGCCGCTGCAGGTCTCACAGATGTCGCGCCG
>CAYFQS010000306.1:0-4913 GCA_964345245.1 uncultured Planctomycetaceae bacterium
ATGGCAATGACCGGCGCATGGATTTTCGTCCCTTCATTCGTGGTGACGATAAAGGGGTCTTGAATCGGCCGAGCGTGATGTGCGGGCGGAAGGCCCGCTGCTCCGCCGGGTAGCCGACCGCGGCGAGGGCGTGTTCGGTCTGCTTCTGGAGTTGCATCAGGGCGGGGCCGGGTTCGAGGCCGGCCCCGAGCAGGCGCGGGCGGCGTTCGTGGGGCAGGTACAGCACGCCGGTGACGCGCATGTCGAAGGGCTCGACGCCTTCGACGCCGAGGCGCAGGGCTTCGGTCACGTCGGCGAGGTCGTCGTCGTGTACGTTGCCGAGGAACTTCAGCGTCAGATGCAGATTGGCCGCGGCGGTGAGGCGCAGGCCCTTGATCCGCGGCGCGGCGGCGGCTTCGGCCAGGGCCGACCGCACGGCGTGGTCCGGCTCCAGGGCGACGAAGCAGCGTTTGACGTCGGAGGAGGCCATGGGGCATCGTCGAAAGCGGCCGCGCGTCGCTGAAGCGAGGTCGCGCCGGCGGGATGGCCGGTTCACTCCTCGAAGCGGATCAACTCGGCGAACTCCGCGAGGCGCTGGTCGATGTCCCGGCGGCTGATCTCAGTCAGGCGCTGCAGCGAGAACGCCTCGATGGTGAAGCTCGCCGCGATCGTGCCGTACGCCATGGCCCGCTTGATCCGCGGCAGGTCGACCATGTCTTCGGCGGCGAGGTAGCCCATCATCGCCCCGCCGAAGCTGTCGCCCGCCCCGGTCGGGTCGACCACGTTCATCGCCGGGTACGCGTGCAGCACACCCGTGCCGTCCACGTGCTGGAGCAGGCAGCCGTGCTCGCCTTTCTTGATCACCACGAACTTCGGGCCCATCTCGACGATCTTGTGCGACGCGGCGATCATGTTCGATTCGCCGGTGAGAAGCTGGGCCTCGGAGTCGTTGAGCACCAGCCCGTCGATCCGCTTCATCACCTGCTTCAGCTCGTCGGCCGCGGTGTTGATCCACAGGTCCATGGTGTCGGCCACGACAAGCTTGGCGTCGGGAAACTGCTCGCACAACTCGAGCTGGCTCGCCGGATGCGTGTTGGCGAGAAATACGTACTGCGAATCGCGGTACGCCTCGGGCACCGACGGCAGCGGCTCTTCGAGCACGTTCGGGTGCACCTCGAGCGTCTCGCGCTCGTTCATGTTTTCGAGGTACTTGCCGGTCCAGGTGAAGGTCTTCGATCCGGCGCGGCGTTCGAGGCCCGCGGTGTCGGCCGCGAAATGCTCGAAAATCTTCATGTGCTCATCGGGGAAGTCTTCGCCCACGGCCCCGAGGATGCGGACGGGGGCGAAGAAGCTCGCCGCCGCGGCGAAGTACGTGCACGACCCGCCGAGGACCTTGTCGGCCCGACCGGTGGGGGTGATGATCGTGTCAATTCCAATGCTGCCGGTGACAATCAGACTCATCGTATGCTCCATTCATTGGGTGGGCGAAAATGCAAGTATGCCGATTCGGGAGGAGAGTGCAATGGGCCAGGCACGGAGGGCGGAGACACGCAGGCACGAAGGGGCTGAGGGCGTGCGATTCGATGCGTGTTGCGGATTGCTCGGGGGCAGGGTCCGCTGCAGGCTGTTCGCTGACTTCGGCCATGTCAGGCGGTGACGCGCTGGGAGAGGCACCGGTCAATGCGGGCGAGGGTGGCGTCGCGGCCAAGGATCTCCAGCGTCACGCCCAGCGGCGGGCTGACCGTGTCGCCGGTCACGGCCACGCGGATCGGCTGGGCCACCTTGCCCATGCCTGTCTCGTTTGACTCGGCGAACTGCCTGACCACGCCTTCCAGCGCCTCGCCCCGCCAGGGGTCGACCGCGGCGAGCCGCGGGCGAATCTCCTCCAGCACCGCGTACCCCGCCCCCTCGCCCTTGGCCAGCACCTTCTTCACCGCCTTCTCGGCGTACTCGATCTCGTCATCGCCCATCACGAAGAAGCGGCCCATCGCGGCCGGGTCTTCCAGCGTCTGCGAACGCTTGTGATACGCCTCGGCGAACAGGGCGAACCGCCGCTCGTCCCTGCACAACTCCGCGAACGCGGCGTCATTCCTCTGAAACTGCTCGCACAACCGGCGCTGGAACTCTTCGGGCGGCAGCTCGGCGATCGCCTCGCCGTTGAAGCGCAGCAGCTTCTGCCGGTCGAAGCTCGCGTTGCCCTTGATCAGCCGCTTCGGGTCGAAGTGCTCCCGGAGGAAACCGAGCGGGTCGGGGCCGAAACGCTCCACGTCGCCGCCGGGGTTCCAGCCGAGCAGGCCGAGGTAGTTGACCATGACTTCGGGCAGGTAGCCGCTGCGACGGAAGTCGCACACGTCGATCTCGGGCAGGGACACGTCGAGGGCCCGGGCGATGGCGTTGGCGGTGGATACGTCGTCGGTCTGCTTGTCGAGGAAGGCCTGCAGCGGGTTCTCGCCGGGTTGGGCGGCGAGGGCCTCGCCCGCGGCGCCCATGAGCTTGAGCAGGGCGGGCAGGTCGTGGTGCTCGTCTTCCAGCCAGTCCTTCGCCGCGGCCCGCGCGACCTTCGCCTTGTCCCGCTTGCCCATCTTCGAACCGTCCGGATTGATCGTCAGCGACATGTGCGCGTAGGTCGGATGCTCAAAGCCCAGCGCCTCCTGGATCGCCCAGTGCTTGGCCGTGTTCGACAGATGGTCCTGCCCGCGGATGATGTAATTCACGCTCATCAGGGCGTCGTCGACGACCACGGCCAGGTGATAGGTGGGGAAGCCGTCGGTCTTGCGGATCACGAAGTCTTCGAGCTCGGAGGCCTTGACCGTGATCTCGCCCCGTACCGCATCGCGGAAGGTGATGTCGCGGTCGCCCATTCGCAAACGGACGAGACCTTCGTGTTCAGGATCGACATAGGCGGCGTCGGCATCGAGCAGACGGGCGATGTACTCGTGGTAGATTTCGAGCCGCTGCGACTGGCAGTAGGGCCCGCGGTCGCCGATCTGGTCGGCGTAGGGATCGCCATGGGCGGTGCAGGGGGCGGGGCCTTCGTCCCAGTCCAGCCCCAGCCACTGAAGGTCGGCGATGATGGAACGGGCGGCATCGACGCTGGACCTTGCCCGGTCGGTGTCTTCGAGGCGCAGGACGAACCGCCCGCCGTGGCGGCGGGCCATGGCCCAGTTGAAAATGGCCGTCCGCGCCCCGCCGACGTGCAGGTATCCCGTCGGCGAAGGCGGGAAACGCGTGACAATCGTCTGGTCAGTCATAGGCGGTGATTGTAGCGGGTCGGGCCGAAGATGCATCGCCGGGGCGAGCCGTGGTGGGCGTTGCGGCACGGACCCGGGCGCGTGCGATCCGGACCTTCGCTCAAGCTGCGGTCCGGCTTGGGGCCGTGGTTGCCGAGCGTGGATCGAACACCCGCGCCAGCACGCGTTCGTAGCCGGCGACCGTGCGGGACCAGGTCAGGCGGCGGGCGGTGTCAACGGCGGCCTGGCGCATGCGCTTCAACGCGGCGGGGCGGTGCAGGTAGTCGCACAGCACCGCCGCAAGATCGCCGGCATCATGCGGATCGCACAGCAGGCCGGTCCGCCCGGGGGCGATGAGTTCGTCATTGGCGGTGAGCACGGGCCGCTGGGCATCGACCGCCGCCCGCCGACCGACCACGGGCACGCCGGCCCCCATGGCTTCGAGGATCACGTTCCCGAACGCCTCGTACAGCGACGGCAGGACGAACAGGTTCATCGCGGCGTATGCGGGACGGGGATCGTCGAGGGCGCCGGTCCAGACGATGCGGTCTTTGATGCCGAGCCGACTCGCCACATCGTGCAGTCGCTGCCGGTCCGGCCCGTCGCCGACGATGAGCAGGCGAATCCTCCGCGATCCGACCCCGGCCATCGCGTGGAACAGGAAGGGCAGGTCCTTGCACGGATCGAGACGGCCGACGAAGCCCACCACGTGGTCACGTGGACTGAGCCCGAAGCGCCGGCGGGCGGCGTCCGGATCAATCCCGGGGCCGTGGCTTCCGTCTACGCCGTGGGACACGACGCTCACGTCGTCACGCGATCCGTTGTGACGGATGAACTGATCGCGCAGGGCCCGGGCGCCGACGACCACCGCCCCGGCGTTGCGCCAGGCGAGATGGTCCGCGGCCCGGACCGCGAGGGGGGTCTCGAAGGTCGTCACGTGCGGGTGGCGGGCGTGGATCAGCGCGCTCGCCGCGGCGCAGCAGGCGGGGTTGTAGACGAGGCGTCGGGCGCAGCCGGCCGCGATCGCCGCGGATGCCTGCAGCGGATCGGTCGCCCAGATGATGCCGGTCGGCTTCGCGGATCGGATCGCCGACCGCCACCACCACGCACGGGGCACGTGGGGCCAGCGCCAGAGCATCTTCGGGTCGTGCCGATCGATCCGCCGCACGGTGAGGCCCGGCTCGATGGTTTCCTCGGCGGGGCTGTCGGTGCGGTTCTCAGTGATCACGCGGACGGCCCATCCGCGCCGGGCGAAGGTGCGGGTCACCTGCCACAGCCGCTGCTCGACCCCGCCGTGGCGGTCCGGCCAGAAGCGCGAGGCGAGGAAGGTGATCTCGGCCGGGTGGTCGGCGTGGGTCATGCCGCGGGTCTCCTTCTCCATGCGTCCAGCGTGCCGAGCACCGGCTGTTGCTTGAGCCAGTCGAGCAGCAATTGCCGGCGATGCGTGCGATACAGCGGCGTGCGGCGGAAGTAGCCGGCCGGCTTGCCGGTCTCCACCGCAGCCGTACTCGCGAGACAGCGCAGCAGCCGCAGGTCGCGCCACCGCACCAACCGGTCGTTGCGCCCGAGCAGCAGATCGCGAAGCTCCAGGGCGTCATCCGCATCAACCCCCGGCCACAAGGCCTCCGCATTGCGGGCGGCAATGGCCCGCTGCGTCTCGGCCGAGCTTCGCTCGCGCTTCGCCGACACGCTGCGATCATGCTC
>CAYFQS010000307.1:0-2203 GCA_964345245.1 uncultured Planctomycetaceae bacterium
CCGCCGGCGGCGGTCCGGACCTTCGCTTCACGCCGCCCTGTGCATCACGCGAGAACATTGAACAACCCGCCGCCCTGATGGGCGGCGGGTTGTTCGTTGGCGTCAAAACTGAACTCGCCGGGTTTACGTGAGGGCTCGCAGCAGCATGTCGACGGTGTCGATATTGCCGATGGGGAACTCGTCGGCCGCGAGCGGCCCGGTGCCGAGTTCGAGCAACTCGCCCAGCAGTACATCCGTCGGTGAGTAGGCCATGAGCCCCGGCCCGCGATTGGCGTCGCTGGGCGTCGCCGGATTGTTGTCCGGGTCGTCCTCGTTCAGCAGGAAGTCCACGAAGTTGGTCGGCTGGTGGTTCAGTCCCAGGTTGTGACCGAGTTCGTGGGCGACGATGTTCGCCAGCAACCTCGAATAGTCGTTCAGCTTGCCGGTCGCGCTGGCGCGATCCGACATGCCGGCGAAGTTCTCCACGAAAACGATCGACTCGTTGCTCTTCTCGATGTTGAGCAGGTCGATGCCGTCGGCGAGGCCGAGCAGACCATCGTCCCCCTCGCCGTCGAGGGAAGTGACCCCCACGAACAGGGTGGTGAACTCCGCATCGGGATCGAAGCCGAAGTCGGCCGGGTTCGTGGTGGTGAACGTCAAGCCCTCGGGCAGGTTGTCGATGTCTCCGCCGAGGGCGGTGAGATCCGCCGCCGTGAACGTCTGGGTATTGAGCGACACGCCCAGCGAATCCGGGATCGTGGTGAAGATGGTGTTCAGGTTGTCCATCATCCCGATCACGCTCAAACCGCCGTTGATCAGCGTATCGGTCCTGCCCTCGAGTGTCGGGTCCAGGGTGGCGGCGTCCAGCGCTTCGATCTCCACCGTCCTCAGCGCCGTCTCCGTGGACGATCCGCCATCGACGTTGACGTACACCAACTGCCTCGGCGCGTTGGCGCCCAGGAAGTTCTGGTTCTCTCCGATGAAGTTGCTGACGTAGCCGATCTCCTCGCCCAGGGGCAGCGATCCGCCGAGTTGATTGACCAGGTTGGTGTCGCTGGAGGCCAGGGTGAGATCGAGAGTGAACGTGGTTCCAGCGACATCTTCGAACACCGGGGCGACCGCGACGAAGTAGTTACCGTTCTCCGCGAGTTCGGCCGCCTGGAAGATGCTGGAGCCGTTCTCATACTTGGCGACGAGTTCAAAGGAGTCGTCGGTCAAGCTCTCGGTGCCCTGGGTGTCCTGGAAGAACAGGGCGGCGCGGACGAGGGTGTTGCTCCGCAGATCAAAGGAGACAAACTGGGTATCGGATGCCTCGAAGCTGAACACGTCAACGTCGGTGCTGTTTTCGAACGTATTGCCAAGACTGACACCGCCGCCGTCGACGGCAATATCGATCGGGGCGTTGAGTGCCTCCACGAAGGTGTCAGACACGTCGCCGAACACTTCGGTCTCATCGCCCTGCCCGCCTTCGATGCCGTCGCCGTCGCCGTCAAAGATGGTGCCGAACAGGTCCTGGTCGGTGCGGGTCGGCGCGTCGCCGCCGAAGGCGGTTTCCAACCCCGCGGGCACGCCGTCAAGGTTCACATCCCGGAGGATGGATCGGCCGCCGGAGCGGTCGTAGACGGCCGGGCCGCCGGTCGTGTCCCCGCTGATTTCCACTTGGAGGATGCCGTCGGGGAAGCCGTCTGCCTTGAGAATCCGCAGCACGCCCAGTTCGTTGCCCGATGCGTCGACGGTGGTGTCATAGAGCAGCGTGTTGTTCTCGTCGATGATGCCGGCCGCGCCGTTCAGCGTGATCGAGCCCTGGGTATCGGGCAAGCCGGTCACGTCGCCGTCGTTATCGGCATCGACCGAGAGGATGAACGATGCGGAGTTGATGCCTTCACTGAAGATCAGGCGAATTTCCTGATCCGACTGGGCAAAGGCGTCGATGAGCGTCGGCGGGCCGAAGGGGTCGTCGTACTCGCGGGTGACGAGTCCGGCCGCGCCGAAGCGGACGCTGGTTCGCCCGATCTCGCCGGCGGCGGCGACCACCGACGAGTCGCCGGTGCTGTTGACCTGGCCGCTGACCGTGAAGTTGCCGATGAAGCTGTCCATCAGGCCGCCGGCCTCGGCGCTGTCGCGGTCGAGCAGCGTCGTGGCCGAGGCGTCGCCGGTATAGGCGAGGTTGCTGGTCGGGACGCCGGCCCCGTGGTCGAGGTGGGGCAGGACGCCGGCCACCACG
>CAYFQS010000307.1:2303-4911 GCA_964345245.1 uncultured Planctomycetaceae bacterium
GCTGGTCGGGACGCCGGCCCCGTGGTCGAGGTGGGGCAGGACGCCGGCCACCACGGCGCTGTTGGTGTAGTCGCCGGTGACCACCGTATTGCGGAGATAGCCGCCGAAGATGCGGTCGTCCGCGGTGTTATACACCCCGTCATCCCCGATCCACACGCCGGTCGAGAGCAGGGCGTTGTTCATGTCGCCGATCACCACCGCGCTGTTCATGCTCTGGCCGACGAGAATCACCCCGCCGTTCAGACCGCGGCTGACCAGGGAGTTGACATCGCCCTGCGTGGCAAACTGCCCATCGAAGCTGCCCATGAAGTTGGCCACGCGGGCGTTGCCGCGGACCAGCATGGACGCCTGGGCGGAGACGTTGCCGAAGACCATGACGCCGCCGACATCACCCTGGCTCACGAAACTGGCGTCGGGACCGACATTGCCGCGGACCATGAAGATGCCGCGGCTGGAGCCGATCTCGGCGTCGCCGAGGAAATCGCCGTCGAAGAACATCGACGAAACGTTTCGGGTGATGTCGATCGCGGCGGTACCGAGCACGTTGCCGCGCGACACGCGGAGGGAGTTGGCGGCCTCGGCGGCAACGCGACCGGCCAGGTCTCCGTTGAGCACGAAGAAACTGCCGAGCGTGCCGCCTGCGTCCACCACGCCCGCGCCGGTGAAATCGCCGTTGTTCAGGAAGAACCGGCTGATGTCGCCCGCCGCGGCGAGCGTGCCGTCGAAATCGCCGTCCCGCTGCGTGAAGCCGGTGATCGAGCTGAAGCTCCGGATCGTGCCCTCGAAGTCACCGCGGACGTTGATGTTCCGGAACGAGTTGCCGGTCGCGACGAGGCGACCGTCGTACCCGCCGCCGTCGATGTTCACGCTGTTGAACGTCGGGGCAATGATGCCGCCGAGCGCGGTCTGCCGGGTGCCGACGAGCTCGCCGAACACGCCATCGTTGCCGAACACGCGGAACAGCGCGTTGGCGGGGTCGTAGGTGAACGACCGCAACCGGTCGGCGTCGAAGGCGCCGCCTTCCATCCGCCGCGTCACGCCGTCCAGCGTCGCCGTGTACTCATTGGCCCCGGCATCGAAGGTCGGCGTCAGCTCCAGGGTGACCATCGTGTTGAAGCGGTCTTCGAGGCCGATCAATTCGCCGGTGGTGGGATTGAATTCAATATCGGTGATCCGCAGCGCCCGCCCGCGGTCGTCCACGAGTGGGCCGAGATCGCCGATCAGAGAACCGTCGGCATCATCGTACTGCAACAGTCGCCCGTCATCGGTGACGACCATGGCGTATTCGCGCGGGCCGTTCACGCCGTCGTCCAGCGTGGCCATGGCCAGGGCGAGCACGTCGCTGCTCAGCGGCGTGCCGTCAGCGGCGTCGGCCAGCGGCTGCAGGCGGGTGAACCGCCCGAAGGTCGGCGAGGCCGGGTCGTTGTCCACGATGCCCAGCACCGGCACGTCGACGAGGTCGCTGCGCAGCAGCGTCCCGCCGATCGTCGAGTCCTCGTCGTAGCCGAAGCTCAGGTCGCCGTTGACCGCGTAAGCGTCGATCCCGGTGTCCGCGATGCCCGCCGCGGTCAGCCGTTCGGTCAGGTCGGGATTGGTGGGATTGATCACGAGCAGTTCGGCGCTCACCCCGTCGTTGGTCATCGCCACGAGCGAGCCCATGCTCTGGCCCATCCCGATGATGTCGGTGTCCACGCCGTCCGTGACGCCGTCGCCATCGAGATCGATCTGAACGGTCCCGGCGGCCACGACGTCACTCGCGCCGTCGATGTTGGCCGAGGGCGTGATCTCCACGAGCACGTCCTGCCCGCCGACACGCCGGACCGCGAAGAGCTCTGAGCCGACGAACGCCATTGCGTTGAACGGGTCGGTGATCGGCGTGAAGCCGGGCACGAGCGGGGCGTCGTCCAGTCGCCGCGGCGGGTTGAACACCTCGGTCGGGCTGGACACATCGAGGAAGCCGTCGTTGTTGCCGTCCGCGGTCTGGATTCGGACCAGCGCCGCGCCATCCGAGCTGTCGAAGAAGTTGCCGGTGCCGTCGACGTCGCCGACGATCCCGAGCAATCGTCCTTCGGCCGAGTCCCACGTGATCGTCTGCACGTGATTCGAGAAGGTGTTGGAGGCGAACTCCAGCGTCCCCACCGTGGTCATCGAGCCGTTGGCGGGATCGATTTCCACGAGCTGATCGTCCGACGCGGTGCTGATCAACAGCGTGTCCGGCGAGGCGTCTTCGTCGATGGTGTAGAAGAAGCCGTCGGCATCGGAGGCCAGACCGCGAGCGTCGGCCGGCTCGGTGCCTGGCGAGGTCAGCTCGGCCGAACGCGAGGGGTTGTCGAGATTAATCACGATTCGCCGCATGCCGCCGGGCTGGGAGTCGTCGAGGGCGATCAGCCGTCCGTCGCTGGTGAAGTCCATCGCGACCACGGACGTGGGCTGCGGCCCGCCATTGAGATCGACCACCACGTTGCCGAGGGCGGCGAGATTGCCGCTTGTGGTGTTGACGGTCACGAGGCGATCCGCGCCGTCGATCCGCTGCACCGCGTAGAGCAGGTCGTCCGGGTCGAACGCCATGGCTTCGACGCTGTCGGTGACCTGCGGCAGAGCGGGCGGT
>CAYFQS010000308.1:0-4895 GCA_964345245.1 uncultured Planctomycetaceae bacterium
AACCCAGACTCATCGCATAGAGCGCGCGAGTCCTTACCCACCACTCGCCACCCCGGCGTCCTCCAGCCGCTTCATGCAGTGATCGCGCAGCGCCATCACCGCGTCCCAGTCATCGTTGCTCGGCCAGTCGGTCGGCTCGGGCAGCTTCATGAAGTGCACCGAGTCGCCATCGTCGGCGTTCTGGATGTTCCTGCCCTGCAGGGCAAGCCACGCCTCTTCGCCGGTGTGCACGAGCGTCGGAGCGATGAGCCGGACCAACGCATCGGTGATGTCGTGCAAGACGGTCTGCGTGCGCCGCCGGCGATCGCCATCGGGCTTGTCGCAGTAGAGCCGGTCCTTGACCGCGGCGAGGTAGACGGCGCTCATCGTGTCGTTGCAGAAGTTGAAGATCGCCTCGCTCGCCCGGCGGAAGTCGTAGGCCTCGTAGCTCTGCCGCACGGCGCGGACGAGGGCATTGAGCTCCTGCATCGCCCAGCCGTCGATCGACGTGCGGTCGGCATCATCGAGCTCGCGCCGGTCGGCCGCGGGATCGAAATCATTCAGATTGCTCAACAAAAATCGCAGCGTATTGCGGACTTTGCGGTACTCCTCGCCGGCCCGGCGAAAAAACTCCATGTCCGCCTTGATGTCGTTCTCGTAGTTCAGTGACGCGACCCACCAGCGGCAGACGTCGGCCCCCTGCTCCTTGAGCAGGTCCTGCACCTCGATGGCGTTGCCGCCGGACTTGCTCATCTTGTGGCCGTCCTTGTCCACCATGAACCCGTGGGTGAGCACGGTGGCGAACGGCGAGTGCCCGGTCACGGCGAGGGCGGGCAGCAGTGAAAGCTGGAACCAGCCGCGGTGCTGGTCGGAGCCCTCGAGGTAAAGGTCCGTCACCGGGCCTTCCTCGCGGGCGATGCCGCGCTGGCGCATGCACGCGTGCCAGGACGAGCCGGACTCGAACCACACGTCGAAGATGTCGCGGGCCTTGGTGAGCTTGCCCTCGCGGTGAGCGGCGGCGACCCAGTCGGGCGCGTCGGGATCGTCGGCGGGATCGTAGCCGCCGAGCAACTCGCCCGCCTCGGCGGTAAACCACACGTCGCTGCCGCGCTGACGGAAGACGTCGGCGACGACCTTGACGCTTGCCGCGGTGAGCAGGGCCTGGCCCGGTTCGGGCCCGTAGAAGGCGGGGATCGGCAGGCCCCACGCCCGCTGACGGCTGATGCACCAGTCGGGGCGGGACTCGAGCATGCCGCGCATCCGCGCCCGGCCCCATTGGGGGAGGAAGGTGATCTCGTCGGCCGCGGCGCTGAGCGCCCGTTGGCGCAATGACGCCGCATCACCGGTGCGGGCGAAGTCTTTGTCCACGCCGATGAACCACTGCTCGGTCGCGCGGAAGATGACCGGCGTCTTCGAGCGCCAGTCATGGGGGTAGCTGTGGGTGAACGCGTAATCGTGGAACAGGTGTCGCGATTCGCGCAGGTGTTCGACCACGAGGTCGTTCGCGGTCCACACGTCCTTGCCCCGCAGCCAGTCGGGGGCGGTGTCGTCGAAGGTCCCGTCGCCCCGCACGGGGCAGTAGATGTCGAGGTCTTCGCGGAGGCCGGTCTGGTAGTCCTCCACGCCGTGACCGGGCGCGGTGTGCACGAGACCGGTGCCGTCTTCGAGGGTAACGTAATCGGCGGCGACCACGGGCCCGGTGCGGTCACAGAAAGGGTGCCGGTAGGTGAGCCCGACGAGTTGCTGGCCGCGGCAGGTGCCGAGGCGTCTGTGGCCCTCGGCGGTTTCCAGCCCCGCCTGTTCGAACACCTGCTTATGCAGGTCCTCGGCCATGACGACGTATCGCGTCTTTCCATGGTCGTCATAGCGGAACAGCGAGTACTCCGCGGCTTCGGAGACGGCCACCGCCAGGTTGGCCGGCAGCGTCCACGGCGTGGTGGTCCAGATCATCAGGGCCACCGGTTCGCCGCTCGGCGCGTTCAATTCCTCCGGCAACGGTGAGGGATCGGTCAGTTCGAATCGCACATAGACGCTCGTGTCGTCGCGATCCATGTACTCCAGTTCGGCGTCGGCGAGGGCGGTCCGGTTGGTGATCGACCAGTGCACCGGCTTCAGGGCGCGGTAGACCAGCCCCTCGCCGACCATCGCGGAGAAGACCTCGAGCACCGCCGCCTCGTAATGCGGGTCCATGGTGATGTACGGATCATCGTAGTCGCCGATGGTGCCCAGCCGCTGCATCTGCCGGGCCTGGAGCTTGACGTACTTCTGGGCGTACTTCCGGCAGGCCCGTCTGACCTCCAGGGCCTCGCTTCGCGGCTCCGCGCCTTCCTGGCTCCGGGCCTTCTCTTCCTGCATCACCTTTTGCTCGATGGGCAGGCCGTGACAGTCCCAGCCGGGCACGAAGTCGACGTCGTAGCCGGCCATGAGCTTCGTACGGACGACAAGGTCCTTGAGCACCTTGTTGAGCAGGTGGCCGAGATGGATGTCGCCGTTGGCGTACGGCGGGCCGTCGTGAAACACGAAGGGACCCTTCGGGTGCGGCTGGCGTCGCATGCCGGCGTAGAGACCGATCTTGTCCCAGTGCTTCTGGAACTCCGGCTCGCGCTGGACCAGATTCGCCTTCATGGAGAAGCCGGTCTTCGGCAGGTTGAGGGTCTTCTTGTAGCTGTGTTTCTCGGTTTGCTCGCTCATCGTGTCGGTCCGTCGCGTGGGGTCAGTGCGGTCATACAAAAAGCCCCGCCATCCGGCAGGGCTCGGTTGTCACCCGGGATCGCCCGCCCTGCCGGTTTAGCGGAGGAAAATACTGATCGGGGCGATGATCATGCGGATCGGTCGCATGCGCCGCTCAGTATACGCTCTGCACGGTCGGCGGCAAGATGGGGCGGAAGAGACGGAGAGACGAAGAGACGAAGAGACGGAGTATGTAGCCGGGCCATTTCGGCCCGGTCGGTCCAATCCGCGTTCTTTGCGCTGCTTTGCGTCTCCGCAGTGAGTCCGCCGTCACCCCAGCCGCTCGATCAGCGTCTCCAGGGGGCGGTCGGCGAGAGAGCCGAGGGTGAGATCGGCATCGGGGAACTCGAGGGTCCGCGTGGTGGGGTTGGGCACGGCGACGACGCGGAGGCCCGCCCGCTTCGCGGCGAGCACGCCGTTCGGCGAATCCTCCAATGCGACCGCCCGCTCCGCGGCCACGCCCAGCCGCCCTGTCGCGGTGGCGAACAGTTCCGGGTCGGGCTTCAGGTTCGACACGTCCTCTTCGCAAACAATGCACTCGAAGCGGTCGATGAGCCCGAGGCGTTCGAGGTGGCCGGTCACCCACCTCCGGTCGGAGCTCGACGCCATGCCGATCTTCAGACCGAGTCGCTTCGCGTCGTCGAGCAGTTCACGCACGCCCGGCCGCATGGGCTCGGCGTGAAGCAGTTCCCGGAACCGCGGCTTCCGACGGGCCCGGATCGCGTCGTGATCCAGCGATCGGCCGAGGAGCGATTCGAGGTGCTTGTACGGATCGAACACCCGCCGGCCGGCGCCGAGGCACACCGACCAGTCGTCGAGCGTCAACTCGCAGCCGTGCTCGCGATACACCTCCTGCCACGAGCGCAGCGTCGGCGTCTCGGTGTCGAGCACCAGACCGTCGAAATCGAACACGACCGCTTCGATCGTCACGTCACTCGCCTCGCAGCTTGCGGATCACGTCATCGCGGTCGTCGGCACCGAAGATCGCCGAGGCGGCGACGATCACGTCCGCCCCGGCATTGACCGCCTGATCGGCGTTATCGGCCTTGAGCCCGCCGTCGATCTCGACCCGCAGTTCCGGACGTGCGTGCTCGCGAAGCCATTTCACCTTCGCAAGCACTTCGGGCATGAACCGCTGTCCCGCCCGACCGGGGTTCACGCTCATCACCAGCACCATGTCCACCCGGCTGCTCAGCGGCGCGATGCGGTCAATGGGGGTGGGCGGGTTCACCGCCACCGCGACGGACGCGCCGCGTCCGCGGATGTGGTCGATGAGCTCTTCGGGGTGAATTTCCCCGCCGCCTTCGCGCGTCACTTCCCAGTGGAAGGTAAGCATGTCCGCCCCGCCGTCGATGAACGGGTCGGCGAAGAGGTCCGGCCGCTCGACCATCAGGTGCACGTCGAGGTACGTCTCGGGAAAATGCCGCCGCATCGCCCGGCACATGTCCACGCCCATGGTGAGGTTCGGCACGAAGTGGCCGTCCATCACGTCGAGATGCAGCCAGTCGGCGCCGGCGTGGAGGACATCGGCGCATTCATCGGCCATGCGGCCGAAGTCGGCGGCGAGGATCGACGCCGCGACCGTGATGTTCGAGGGATCAGCCATGATGTAAGGCGGTCGCGGGGCCGCTCACTTCTCGTCGAGCAGTTCGACGCTGGCGAACTTTTTGCCTTCGAGCATCTCCAGCGACGCCCCGCCGCCGGTCGACACGTGGGAGACCTGGTCGGCGAAGCCCATCTGCTGGATCGCGGCCGCGCTGTCCCCGCCGCCGATGATGCTCGTGGCGCCGGAGTCGGCGATAGCCTGCGCCACCGCTCGCGTGCCGACGTCGAAGGGCGGCACTTCGAACACGCCCATCGGCCCGTTCCAGACCACCAGCTTCGCGTCCTTGATCAGGGCCGCATACTGCTCGGCCGATTCCGGGCCGATGTCCAGCCCCTGGTAACCATCGGGGATGTTCCCGGCCTTGACGGTCTTCTTGTCGGCGTCAGACGCGTCCTGCCCGGTCTTCGGGAAGCGGTCGGCGGCGACGGTGTCGGCAGGGAGCACGAGCTTCTCGCCGCCCTTCTCCATCAGCGACTTGGCGAGTTCGACCTTGTCGGTCTCGACCAGCGAATCGCCCACGTTGCCGCCCTGGGCGAGGGAGAAGGTGTAGGCCATCGCCCAGGGCGGCAACGTGGGCGAT
>CAYFQS010000309.1:0-4895 GCA_964345245.1 uncultured Planctomycetaceae bacterium
TTTCCGGTGGTACGGTGTCGCCGACGGACCACGGGTCGGTCGCGGCCGGGCATGGCGCCGCGGATGCGCCGCTCAACGATGGGCAGTTGGCGTCGCTCGCCGCCGACTTCGAAGACATGGCCGAGCGGATGACCGACCGAGGCGCCGACGGCGTGCTGGACGCGAACATCCAGACCCTCGCCGCGGAAATCGAGCAACGGGCCCTGTCGTCCGGCGATTCGTATGCCGCGCGGACCGCGGACGACCTGTTCAGCGATCTGGCGATGCTCGAAAGCGAGATCGCATCGTTCTGAGCCGCGGACGTTTCAAACCGCGCCGGGGCCGTGATGATGAAATGAGGATGGCTGCCATGACTGGTCAACCAAACTGGACGGGATTTCTCGCCGGCGCACTGGCGTGCGTGTTGAGCTGCGCCGCGCTGGCGCAACCGGGCTCGGAAGACGGGCTGCCGCCCGGCCCGCCGCCGATGGACCGCGCGCCCGGCCCGCCGCCGCGGGAGGACGCCCGCGATCGTGATGGCGACCGCAGCGGCGACCGCTTCATGCGCGGCCGGGATCGCCCGCTGCTCGAACGGCTCCGCCGCGATCGCGACGACTCCCCCGACTCCCGCGGCGGGCCCTTCCGCAAACCGCTTACCGAAGAAGAAGTCGAGCAGGTCCTCGCGATCCTGCAGGAACTGCACCCCGAAATGGCCGAACGCCTCACCGAAGCCCGCAAGTACAGCCCGGAACGCGTGCAGCGGCTGCTGAAGATGATGGGCCCGCGGATCAACGAGCTTCGCCGGCTCAAGGAACATGACCCCGAGATGTTCGAGTTGAAGAAGCAGGACATCGTCCTCGGCCGGGAGACCCGCGAACTCGCCGCCGAACTTCGCGAAGCCCGGCAGCGGGGCGACGAGAAGGCGGTGCAGCAGTCCACCGCGCGCATGCGGGAACTGGTCCGCAAGCACTTCGACGTGCGCCAGCAGATGAAGGTCCACGAACTCGAGGCCATCGAGCGCCGACTGGAGATGCTCCGCGAGCAACTCAAGGAGCGAGCCGCCCAACGCGAACAGGTCATCGAAAGCCGGGTCGAGGAACTGACCGGCCAGACCGATACGCCGCCTTGGTGACTGCGGCCCAGCGAGGCGCCGGGCGATCGGCTCTGTGCGGGGCACCGCGATCGCCCCCGTCGACAGATGCCCTGACGCACCGGCGATCAGCTTCACACCCGATCCGCGACCAGCACCCGCGGTAATCCCTCGGCATCGGCGAGGACGTAGGCGTTGCCGAGCCCTTCGGTTTCCCGGGCAACTTCCACCACGACTTCGCCCTGGCTGGCGGCGATCTCACACACGAGCTGTCCGGGCTTCTGCAGATAGCCGGGGGCCTCGGCGATGATGGGGCGGATGACCTCCAGGCCGTCCGCCCCGGCACGCAGCGCCTCCGCCGGCTCGTATTCCTTCACGTTCGGCGCGACCCGTTCCCATTCCGCGTCGCTGATGTACGGGGGGTTGGCGCAGACGAAGGCGAACCGCTGGCCTTCCAGCGGCTCGAATAGCGAGCCATGCTTGAAGCTCACCCGGTCGGTCACGCCGTGCCGCTCCGCGTTGCGCTTCGCGAGTTCCAGCGCCGCGGGGTTGATGTCGGTGGCGGTCACCGCGGCGTCGGGCAGATGGCGGACGAGGGCCACCGCGATGATGCCGCTGCCCGTGCCGAGCTCGGCGATATGCGGCGCGGCGAGACCGGGACGCTGGCGGGCGTACTGGATCACGTGCTCGACAAGGGTTTCCGTGCTCGGCCGGGGAATCAGCACGTCGGTGGTGATCTCGAAATCCATCGAGAAGAAGTTGGCCTGCTCGACGAGATACTGCACGGGCTCGTGCTTCGCCGCCCGCTCAACGAGGTCGCGATAGGCCGCGCGTTCCAACGGCGTGGCCGGGCGGTCCATGTCCATGTACAGCTTGATCCGAGGCATCTCGAGCACGTGGGCGAGGAGCATCTCCGCGGCGAGGCGGGGCGAGTCGACCTCCTTCCGCTCGAAATATTCCGCCGTCCAGTTCAGCAGCCGCCGGATCGTCCACGGTCTTTCCCGATTATCCGCCATCGGGCGACGATTGTAGGGCATATCGCCCCGAACGTCGCGCAGGAAGTGGCGGCTGCCTTGCCCGCGAGCGGTCGCATGGTAAAGTGATCCCTCTGCTCTGGCGTCCAGCCAATGACCGAAGCCGACCACACCGCCGTCGACCCGCGCGTCGCCCGATGGCGACAGTTCATGAACGAGCCCGACCCGCCGCGGCATCTGTTCATCATCCACTGCCCGATGGACCACGTGCCGCAGCGCGAGATGCGGTTCCTCTGGCCCGAGCACCAGGACGACTGGATTGAATGGATTTGCCGGGATTACGAAGGGCAGATCGAGCGGCTGGCATGGCTGCACGACGACCACGTCCCGAACGCGTGCCTGGCCACGGGCACGGAGATCTTCGCCGAGGCGTTCGGCTGCTCGGTGGTGCGCGACCCCGACAACATGCCCTTTGCCCAGCCGATCGTGCACGAAGCCGGCGACGTCGCGAAGATCATCCCGCCCAGGCTCGGCTCTTGTTCGCTGGATCGGTGCTTCGACGCCGCGGACGCGGTGCGCCGCCGGCTCGGCGACGATGTGCTGCTCCGCCTGCCCGACGTGCAGAGCCCGATGGACGTGGCCGCCCTCATCTGGAACAAGAACGACCTGTTCACCGCGATGATCGAGACGCCCGACGAGGTGAAGCAGCTCGCCGGCATGACTTGTGATCTGATGATCGCCTTCTTCGATGACTGGTTCGCCCGCTACGGCCGGCGATACGTCGCTCATTACCCCGCCTACTGCATGGAGGGCGGGCTCACGCTGAGTGAAGACGAGATCGGCGCGGTGAGCCCGGCGATGTTCGATGAGTTCTTCCTGCCCCACCTCGCGCGCCTCAGCGAGCACTTCGGCGGGCTCGGCATCCACTGCTGCGCCAACGCCCGCCATCAATGGAACGGCTTCCGCGAGGTGCCGAACCTGCGGCTGATTAACCTCGTTCAGCCGGCCGAAGTCACGCGCGAGGCGTACGAGTTCTTCGCCGGCGCCTGCCCGCAGATGCACAACTGGACGGGAGAGGGCGAGCCGTGGGACCGGCCGGCGACATACCCCGGCGAGGCGAAGGTGATCATGGAGCTTCACGCCGAGACCGCCGAGCAGGCCCGCAAGTGGGCGGCGAAGCTGCCGGAGGCGTGCAAGCGGTAGGCGGGCCGACCGCCGCGGCGCTATTCCACATCCGCGGGGCGGGAACGCCGGCGTGCGAGTTCTCCCGCGTGAGTCGGCAAGGGATCACTCGGCCACGGAGCGGCGGAGCTTCTCCAACTCGCGCTCGAGTTTCTTGATGCGGTTGACCAGTTGCGGCAGGCGCTGCAGGTGCAGGTGCACGCGCTTGGCTTCGGTGAGGGGCAGGGCGGGGGTGCCGCCGACGTCGGTGTGGTCGGGGATGTCTTCCATGACGCCCGACGTGGCCGCGATCTTCACCTGGTGGCCGATCCGCAGGTGCCCGGCCACGCCCACCTGCCCGCCCATCGCGACGTAGTCGCCCGTCTCGACGCTGCCGGCCAACCCGACGAGGGCGACGTACAGGTTGTGCCGCCCCACTTTCGTGCCATGACCGACGGTCACCGAGTTGGAGAACTTGGTGCCGGCGCCGATGACGGTCGAGCCCATGGTCGCCCGGTCGATCGAGCAGTTGGCCCCCATTTCCACGTCGTCTTCGACGACCACGTTGCCCGCCTGCGGAATCTTGTGATGGGCCCCGTCGTGGGTGGCGTAGCCGAACCCGTCCTGCCCGATCACGCAGCCGGCGTGGAGGGTCACGCGGTCGCCGAGCACGCAGCGGTCATAAACCGTCACGCTCGGGTAGAGCAGGCACTGATCGCCGATGCGGACTGCGGGGCCCACGAAGCAGTGCGGGTAGATCACGCAGTCGCGGCCGATCTTCGCGCCCGCCGTGATCACCGCGAATGGATGAACGACCGTGCCCTCGCCGATCTCGGCGGCCTGGTCGATCACGGCGAGCGGGCTGATCGGCCCGTCGCTCGGCTGCGGATGCTCGCGGAACCCGTGCAGGGCGACCATCGCGTTGCGGAAGGCGAAGTAGGGATCGTCAGCGACAAGCAGGACCTTGTCCGCCGCCTCGACATTCGGGGCGACGATCACGGCCGCGGCGTCGGTGGACCGCACCTGGGCGATGTACTTCGGATTGGCGAGGAAGGCGACCTGTTCGGGCCCGGCGCCCTGGAGCGAGGCGCAGCCGGTCACGGGCCGGTCGCCCGCCGCGTCGTCCGGGGCCCGGAGCGTCGCCCCGATCACTTTCGCCAGTTCACCGAGTGTCACCGCCAACGCGCTGCCTCCGCCGTGTCATGTCAGGCCAAACCCAAAGCGTATCACGGCGGGCAGCCACTCACAACGACCGGCCGGTGCAACGGTTCCGCACGAGCGGCATCACCGGAGCATCCGAAGCAGTCCACCGGCCGCCTCATCGCTCATTGGGTCCGGCGACCGTGGGAAATCATGCGTTGATTATGAAAATTACCGCGCCGTTTCACTGAATTCACATAAAGCGATCCGCGTTGTCCGGCCAAGATTCCGCTCGACGGACAAGGGATTCCCGCATCATGCCGAGTCGTACCGTGCAAGCTGATGCTCTGTTGGGCGTGAATGAGTTGGTGGTGCAGCGCAGTGAAGCCGCGAGGAAACACGCCCAGCGGCGGGCGGACGTGCGCTATCCGTGGGGCGTGGTGATCGAGTACGGCCCGCCCGGGCGCACCGGCACCGCCTTCCACGCCGCCGGGCAGGCCTGGTGGGATGCCGCCCGGTGGGATGCCGCCCGGTGGGATGCCGCCTGGTGG
>CAYFQS010000310.1:0-4883 GCA_964345245.1 uncultured Planctomycetaceae bacterium
GCTGCTCATCCGGGGACTCGGCCTCCGCGTCGTCTTCGGCCAGCCGCGAGTCGGGGACGGCGGTGGCGTGTTCGCCGGCCCCGGATTCGAGCTGACCATCGGGCACCGCGCCGGCGCCGGGCAGGTCTTCGGCCTTCGGGCCCTGCGGCATCTCGGGCATCGCCCGGCGCTCAACGGGCGACTGATCCTGCTTGTCGTCATCGCCGGCGAACAGACCCTCGAGCAGCTTCGCCCCGAGCTTCGTCCCGCCGCGGATCAGCGCGCCTTCCATGCCCTCGGTTTTGCCGGCCTTGAGGGCGACGATGTCGGCCAGGGCGGACGCCACGTCGAGCTTCGGCTTGCTCAGCGGGCCCTGCAGGGCCATCGCCGCCATCGTGCCTGCCTTCACGTCGTCCACGCCGAAGGTGTCATCCAGCGTGTCCGACGGCAGGGCGACGACCATGTTGACGTATTGGTCGGGCAGGTCGATCTCGCCCCACATGCTCATGTGGAAGCCGCGGCTGATCCACGCATCGGTGCGGCGGTCGTAGGTGAGCACGCCCTGGTCGATGTGGGCGTAGACCGGGGGGGAGTACATTTCGATCTCATCGGTCGCGCGGTCGCCGAGCCCGCCGGCGAGCTTGAGCCCGGTGAGAATCGCCTTCATGACGTAGTCGTTCTTGACCGTGAGCGTGCCAAGCTCGAGGGTGAGCGAGGGCACGTTGAGCTTGGCCGGGTCGTAGGGCATGACGGCGGCGGAGAAGTCATCGGCGGCCACGGTGAGCCGGGCGGGCTGCTCGCCGCTCTGGGCCGAGGCGAGGATCGGGTTGAGATTCCGCAGCACCCGCCGGCCGAGTTCCGGCGTGACGGTGAGTTCGGCGGTCATCGGCTGGGCGAGGGTGAGCACGCCGGCGTCGACCCGCCCATCGATCACGACCTTCGCGTTGGGCGAGGTGAGGGTCATGGCCAGAGGTCCGCTGCGCTCGGCGATGTCAACGGTGAGCTTGACGTCGGCGGTTCCGCCGAGCACGGCGGTAGCGAGCCCGTCGAGTTGCATCAGCTCATCGAAAGGCGTGACGGGCATGGCCTGGAGGGTGCCGTCGGCGTAGACGCCCATCGCGTCGGACTGGAAGGCCCCGTCCTCGGCAAACGCATCGTGCAGGCGGGCGGCGAGGTCGATCTGTCCGGCCGGCTGATCGCCGGTCGCGGGCACGCGGCCGGTCACGGTCGCTTCGATCGGCTCGGCGAGATTGTCCGCCGCAGCGGTCACCTTCAGCCCTTCGATGGCCACGGTGTGCTGCGTGGCGACATCCCGGAACGCGAGGCGCGACGCGGTGAGCTCGGCCTCGAGCACGACCGCGGCGGGATCGAACGCGGCGGGCGCTTCGCCTTCGCCGGCTTCCTCGCCGCCGGTCGGCATCGGCCAGCGCAGCTTGCCGATCCGCGCGGCGATCTGCACCGGCTCGGCAAGCTCCACGGCCGGCTTCCGCCCCTCTTCCTCGGCCGCCGTGAGCGCGGCATACGCCTCCGGCGTGATCGTCACCTTCAGCGTGGCCGGCGCGGTGAGTTCGATCATCTCGTCGAATCGCAGCGCGGCGTCGGCGATCTTCGCGGCCCCGCTTTCGATCTTCAGCGAGGCCGTGCCTTGCGGCGGGCGAAGCCGCGGCAGGTCCGCCTCGGCGGTCACGCTGACCACCTCGCCGACCATGGGCGTGAGCTTGCCCGGCTGACCGGCGAGCATCTCGACGAACGCGACCGGCAACCGCGTCAGGCGAATCCGCCTTGCCCGCAGCGACGCCGCGGTCATGTCGAAGCCACCTTCGGCATCGAGGACGTTGCTGAGCATCGCGTCGACGGACACGCCGCCCGGTGGGTCGGCTTCGCCGGCGATGGTCTTGCCCGTCAGTTGGAAACGCACGTCGCCGTCGTCGCCGTCAAAGGTCACGGTGGCGACCGCCTCGCGGAGTCCGGCGGCGTCAAAGGCCTCGCCGCCGGCGACGAGCAACTCGTCGATCTTCGCCTCGGCCTCAATCTGTCGGCCGGCGAAGGACAGGGGCGAGACCGGCAGTTCGACCGGCTGCACGGTGAGCGTGATCGGCGCGTCGCCGGCCAGGGCGTAGCCGCCCTCCGCCGTCGCCCCGACGGCCCGCATCAGACCCGGCGTCAACGTCATCCGCGCTTCGAGCGGCGAGACGAGCTTCACCGTCTTCAGCCCCGGCCCCATGGCAAGCAGGGCTTCGACGTCGAGCGCGTCCGTCGGCTCGCCGGCGGCGTCGAGCGATCTGACCGCCAGCGTCGACGTCGACAGCCGCGGCTCGTCCAGCCACTCGGCGGTGGCGGGGAACGCCACGCCGACGGCGTCGCCGATCGCGGCCAGAATGCCGGGCGCGTCGTCCGTCTCGGCCAAGCGCAGGTTCACGTCGAGCGTCGTGGAAGACAGCGGCTCGCCGATGATCGTGCCCGTCAGTTGGTCGATGCGAACGGTGCCGACGTTTCCGACGTTGGCGAGCACGATCGGCTCGCCGCGGAGATCGGCGGCGAGCTGCGTGTACGACGGGACGAAGCCCGATCCGCCCGGCTGTGGCCGGCGCGTCGTGAACCGCTTGAGGGTCAGCGCGATGTGCGTCGGCTGCGTGAGCCGCATCGGCGGCGCCTCGCCCTCGCCGGCGGCGGCGAAGCGCTCGAGAAGTTCCGGCTGCAAGCTCCACGTGAACGTCGCCGCCTCGGGCATCCGCACGCGGTCGGCCACGGTGAGTCGCACGGTGTCGGCGTCGAGGCGAGGGGCGTCGAGATCGAGCGACAGCTCGAAGCTGTCCGGCCCGGTGGTGCGGGCGGTGAGCGTGGCGGCGAGCCGCTCGCCCAGCGCCGCGACGAGCAGGCCGTCCTGCCGGCTCAGCGCGTCCGCCACGGCCACGGGCAAACCCGCCACCGCCACGGTGCCGTCGGCCCGGGCCTCGTTCAGCCGCAGCTCGCCCGCCGCGGTGAAGAGGCGCTCCACGGTGGCGTCAAGGTCAAGCCGGCCATCCAGCGTCTCGCCCGCCCGCGTGTGCGTGGTCTGCCCGCCGAAGTTGACGGTGAGTTTCTCGGCGAGCTCGTCGCTGTCCGCTCCGCCGCGAACGCCGCGCCAGGCCAAACGGCCGATCTCGTCCGGGCCGACCATCTCGCCATCCTGCACGGCCAGCTCGATCTCCGCCCGCGTGTCGGCCGGGGCGAACCCGCCGAGATGCGTGCTCAGCGAGCGCAGCGTCACCGTCGCCTGCACCGGGGCCGAGAGCGACATGCGGTACGCCTCATCCACGTCCCGCATCGCAAAATCGACCAGCCCCGGCGTGACGGTGAGAGTCACCTGCCCGGCCTCGGTGGCGGTGAAGGGATATGCGGGGGGGGCGGCGCTCGCGCCCGCCGCGTCACCGGTCGGCAGCTTCACGTCACCGGCGAAACGGGCGTCAAGATAGTCGGCCCTGGCCGCGAGCGTCATCCGAAGGGTTCCGCCGCCGCGGGTCTCGGCCCGGGCGTCGAGTTCAAGGCGATCCCCCAGCGCGGCGACGAGCATGCCGTCCTGTTTCGCGAGCCGATCGGCGAGCACCAGCGGCAGGCCGCTGATCGTCGCGCGGGCGCTGCCGGTCACCTCGCCAAAGGCCGCCGCGCTGCCGCGGTCGGCGAGCAGGTTCTCAAGGTCCGCCCGGATGTCGATCCGGCCGTCGTGCGTCTGCCCGGCCACGGTGTGCTGCGTCTCGCCCTTGATCGATGCGCTCAGTCGCCGGGCGAGATCGCTCGTCTCGACCCTGCCCTGCACGCCCGACCAGGCGATGCGGCCGAGTTGTTCCCCGCCGCTCACCGCCCCGTCGCTGATCGAGAAGCCGGCGTCGATGGCGAGACCCGACGCCGCGCTCTTGCCCAGCGGGACGTTCAGCGTCTCGAGGTTTGCCTCGAAGCTGACCGGCCCGGTGGTCCCGATGGCGGGGCTCGCCTCGCCCGCCGCGGCGAGCAGTTGCCCGACCAACGCCTCGGGCAGCATCACCCGCAGTTCGGCGGGATCGGAGAGCTTGAACCGCGTCGGCGTGAGCTGCCCGGCCAACCTCGCCCGCACCATCTGCTCAGAGTCAACCGACACCTCAATGCGATGACCGGCGTCATCGGGGACCAATTCAAAAAAAGCATCGAACCGTTCGTTCACCGTCGCTTCATCGCGGCCGGCTTCGCGGTAGCTCACCCGGCCGTCCACGATCCTGAACGTCAAGGCGAGATCGGCGGGCAGCCCCGCGAAGGGCCCGGCGGGTTCAGCCGACGGTTCCGGCTGCTCGGGCTTCGCCGCGACCGCCTCGGTCACGTTCGTCTCGCCCGACTCGCGGCGCACGATGTTCGCTTCGAGATTTCGCAGTTCGATCACGCCCAGGGCGAGGTCGCCGGTGATCAGTTGCCACAGCGAGGGCTCGGCTTCGAGGGAACCGATGGAAACGATGGTGTTACCGTCCGGCCCGCGCAGCACGAAGCCGGTCACGCTCTGCCCGCCGAACCAGCTCAGGTTGATCGAATCGACGGTGACCTCGCCGTGGACGGACTCGTTGATCGCGCCGACGAGGCGGTCCTTACCGAGCCCGGCCGCGATGGACGGGGCGAAGGCCAGCAATACCAACAGCACGATGATGATCACCGCCACGACGCCGACCAGCCATCGCCAGAGGCGCCGGCGGGGCCGAGCGGAAGAGGCGGGCGACGGGGGCGACGCAGTGGGAATGTCGTTTTGATCGTTCATGGAGCAGCCGTTCAGTCAGGCAGGGCGGACCCTCGGTATATCGTAGCACGGACCGGAGGCACGGAAGGTTAAAAGCCGAAATCCGACACCTGAAGGGTGCATCCGGGTTGCGTAGGTGGAAAAGGCCGCTCCCGGGCCGAAGATGAGA
>CAYFQS010000311.1:0-4880 GCA_964345245.1 uncultured Planctomycetaceae bacterium
AAGGGCGGGGTGATCTCGCTGACCAGGACGTTGGCCAAGGAGCTGGCGGGCAAGCGCATCACCGCCAACGCGGTGGCGCCGGGCTTCATCGAGACGGACATGACCGAATCGCTGCCGGACCAGGTGAAGGAGATGGCCAGGCAGGTCACGCCGCTGAAGTGTTTCGGCCAGTCGGAACACGTGGCGGCGGCGGTGGCGTACTTCGCGGCCGACGAGGCCGGCTACACCACCGGGCAGGTGCTTTCGGTCGATGGCGGGATGACCATGTGTTAGAGTGTGCGGCCGGCGGGCAGGGCCCGGCTCGCGTGGAACGGGCCGCTCGCTTCCGCTATATTCCCTCGTTCACGACAACCCACGAGTAGATCAATAGATCAACCAGTTACCACGGCCAAGGAGAGCCCGATGGACGAAAAAGACATCGAACAGAAAGTCGTTGACATCGTCGCCGAGCAGATGGGCGTCGACAAGGGTGAGATCAACCGCGAGACTCATTTCATCAACGACCTGAACGCCGACTCGCTTGACACCGTCGAACTCGTCATGGAGTTCGAGGACGAGTTCGAGACGTCGATCCCGGACGAAGAGGCCGAGAAAATTCAGACGGTCGGCCAGGCGATCGACTACATCATGGACCAGATCAAGAAGCATGGCGGCGGGGAGTAAGCCCGACCGGCACCGGTCGGCGCCACGAACCCCGGCCGCCTCACGCCCATCGTCACGACGCCCGCCCCGCCGCGGGCTGTCGCGCGGGCGCAGCGCACGGATACGCACATGACCAGACGTCGTGTTGTCATTACCGGATTGGGTTGGGTGACCTCCCTCGGCCACTCGGTGGACCAGGTATGGTCGGATCTGCTGGCCGGACGCAGCGGCATCCGGCCCATTCAGCGATTCGATACCAGCGAGTACACCAGCAAGATCGCCGGGGAGATCAGCGACTGGGACGGCGGCAAACACCTCGATCCCAAGTCGGTCAAACGCCTCGACCGTTTCGCCCAGTTCGCCATGAACTGCGCCATCGACGCCGTCGATGACTCCGATCTCGATTTCAGCCGCGAAGACCCGTATCGCTGCGGCGTGCTCATCGGCTCCGGCATCGGCGGCATCGAGGAGTTCGAAGTCGGCTTCGAACGACTCAACACCAAAGGGCCCTCCCGCGTCAGCCCCTTCATGATCCCCAAGCTCATGATCAACGCCGCATCGGGCAACGTCTCGATCCATTACGGGATCAAGGGCCCGAACCTCGCCACCGTCACCGCGTGCGCTTCGGCCGGGCACGGCCTGGCCGAGGCCGCGGAGGTCATCGCCCAGGACAAGGCGGACGTGATGATCACCGGCGGCACGGAAGCGGCGGCCGGCCGGCTCGCCGTGGCCTGCTTCATGACCATGAAGGCCCTGTCCACCCGCAACGATGAGCCGGAGAAGGCCTCCCGCCCCTTCGATCGCGACCGGGACGGGTTCGTCATCGCCGAGGGCGGCGGGGCGCTGATCCTCGAGGAATACGAGCACGCCAAAGCCCGCGGGGCGAACATCTACGCCGAGTTCCTCGGCTATGGCATGTCGGGCGACGCCGGCCACATCACCGCCCCCGATCCCGAGGGCGCCGGGGCCCAGGAAGCGATGCGGCGGGCGATCAAGATGGCCGAGATCACCCCTGCCGACATCGGCTACATCAACGCCCACGCCACGGCGACGCATCTCGGCGACCTCGCCGAGAACACCGCGGTCAAGCGGGTGTTCGGCGACGACGCCCGCAAAACCGCCATGGGCTCGACCAAGAGCATGATGGGCCACCTGCTCGGCGCGTCGGGCGGCGTCGAGATGGTCATCACCGCCAAGGCGGTCAAGACCGGCGATCTGCCACCCACCATCAACCTCGACAACCCCGACGAGGGGTGCGATCTCAACTACATCGCCAACGAAGCCCAGCACCGCGACGTGAAGTGCGCCATGTGCAACAGCTTCGGGTTCGGCGGGCACAACGTCTCCCTGCTTATCGGCAAGGTCTGAGCGACGCCCCGCCCGCACCTGTGAACTCACCCCAGCCCCGGGCGTGGCGGACGCGCGGCACGGTTGCTTCGGCGCGACCTCGCTTCAGCGAGGCGAGCAACGGGAAAGCACGGGTGGCTCTCCACGCCGCCTCAACTGCGCTTGCGGATTGGACGAAGATGCTTTGGGGCGGCACTCTGCGGTGAGGAAGGTGCGACATGCCGGAAAACATTCGTGTCCTGGTGGTCGACGACTCGGCGTTCATGCGCAACGCCATTCGGTCCATGCTGCAGAAAGGCGCGGAGATCGAGGTCGTGGGCGTCGCCCGCGACGGCGAGCAGGCCATCGAGGAAGCCAGGCGACTGACCCCCGACATCATCACGCTGGACGTGGAGATGCCGAAGATGGACGGGCTCACGGCCCTGCCGCGGCTGCGCCGGGCGTGCGAGGCCGAAGTCATCATGGTCTCGAGCTTGACCGCGGCCGGTTCGCACGCGGCCCTTGCCGCCATGCGGGCCGGGGCCGCCGAAATCATCGCCAAAGACGTCTCGCAGATCTCGCTGAGCGTGATTCACATCCAGGAAGAGTTGCTGGGCAAGGTCCGTGCGGTCGCATCGCGCCGCCGGTCCGGTTGGACCAGCCGCCCCGTAGCCGCGGCGCCGACCGAGCCGCCGAACCTGGAGCATCGCGGGTTCGACCTGGTCGTGATCGGTTCGAGCACCGGCGGGCCGCCCGCCCTCGAACGGTTTCTTGAGAAGGTGCCGGCCGGGTTCACCCTGCCCATGGTGATCGCCCAGCACATGCCGGTGCTGTTCACCAAGGCCATGGCCGAGCGTTTCGCCAACTTGTCGCCGCTCAACGTGCTCCACGCCGAGCACAACATGCCGCTGCTGCCGGGGCACGTGTACGTCGCGCCCGGCGGCGTACATTCCCGCATTCGGCAAGACTCCGCCCGCCGGCTCCGGCTCGAGGTCTCGCCCGTTCCCCGAGACGCTCTGTACAAACCCTCAGTCGATGAGTTGGTCGGCTCGGCGGCGGAGGCCTGCAGGTCTCGCGTCCTGGCGATCATTCTGACCGGCATGGGCGATGACGGACTGGTCGGCGCCCGTAAGCTTCACGGTCGGGGCGGCGTTATACTTGCCCAGGACGCCGATAGTTGCGTTGTTTTCGGCATGCCGAAGGCCGTCACCGAAGCCGGGCTTGTCCACGCCGCCGCCGCCCCCGAAGCATTGGGCAATGCATTAGCCAAACTGATGCCTGCCCATACCCTCACTTCCTGACCGCCTAATTTAAGCTAAGCATATTCCCATAGATTCTTAGCGGGTTTATTCAAGCCCGGTTTTCATTTTGACCGACGAACCAGTCTAGCTGAAGCAAAATTTTACCCGCGTCACTGCGGGAACCCGCAAGAGACCGCAGTTTTACATCGAGTTTTCTGGTCTTCAGCCGGAGTAGTCGCCATGCGACGCAGTTCATCCACGGGATCATATCCCGCACCGGGGGGCCCGGATCAGTTGTTCACCGGCCCCGAATCTCTCGTCGTGTATCTCGTTGAGGATGAGTTCGACATTCGCCTCACCCTCAAACGGGTGCTCGAATCCGTTCACATTACCTGCCACGCCTACGAATCGGCCGAGGAGTTCCTCGAGGCCTACGAACCGGGTAGTAACGAATGCCTCGTGCTCGACATGCGGCTGCCCGGCCGCAGCGGCCTCGAGCTCCAGCGGATCGTGCGCGATCGCGGCTACTCCCCGCCGGTCGTCTTCATCAGCGCCTACGGCGACGCCTCCGCCGTCGCCCAGGCCATGAAAAACGGCGCCCATGACTTCATCACCAAGCCCTTCAGCTACGACCTGCTGATCGACGTGATCCGCCGGGCCGTCCACGCCGCCCAGCAGGAGCGTCGGGCCGCGCAGGTTCGCAAGGACATCGAGCAGCGCCTCGCCCGGCTCAACGCCGGCGAGGCCGAAGTGCTTGAGTATCTGTGCGCCGGGTTTTCGACCAAGCAGATCGCACTGAAGCTCGCGATCAGCGATCGCACCATCGAGGCCCGCCGGCGTCGGCTCCGGGAAAAGCTCGAAGTCGAGTCGCTCGCCCAGATGGTCGCCCTGAAGCTGATCGCCGGTTGCGGATCGTGCTCCCGCCCCGAGCAGTGTCCCTTCGATGGGTTGTACGGCTTCCGACCCTGCGCCCAGCGCGGCGCCGACCAGGCAATGCCCGACCCCGTGCAACTGACCGGCGCGGCTTGATTCGGCACCGCCGTTTGACCGATCGCCACGGGCTCGGCCGCACTTCAGTGAAACCGATCGTCCGGGTCTGATCGTCCGGACCGGACGATTGTTTGCGCGGATGTGCCGTGGGAACAACGTCCTGACACCTCGGGACCTTTGCCCGAGCGCGCTCGATCACGGGCAGGCCCGCCCGCTTCCGCGGCTTCGCGTGCCCATCGGACGCGATCCAGCATGCACCTGCGCCGGCATGATTCGCCGCCGAGCCGTGCCTGCAGATAGACGACGTGCACGCGAACACGGCCCTTCCATTCAACGACAGTGTGCTTCTTACCCTGAGTCATTATCGTGCAGGGTTTTACTCTGCGTCTCCGCACCTCCGCGGTTCGTTCTGAGGGTCCCGGGTTTGGTCCGCCACGTTCGCTTGAATTGATTCGCGTCGTGGCTTCGGTGTTGCCAATCTTCGGACATCAAGACGGCTCATAGGACTATCCCCATCCCGGCGAATCGGTCGTGCGGGATATGCCCACCTCCGCCGGGGCAAAATGTACTTCAAGTCACGTGGCGTAACCCCGATGGCATTGCTGTCGCGCATGCCGGCGAGGCAATCAGCCGGCTGACTGCAATATTGACCGAGTTGGGGTACATCACATGGACACGAGT
>CAYFQS010000312.1:0-4861 GCA_964345245.1 uncultured Planctomycetaceae bacterium
GATCACGGGCAGCCCGTTGACTCGGATGACGAGGTTGGCCGGCTTGAGGTCGCGGTGGAATACCCTGAACTGGTGGATGGCGTCGAGGGCCAGCGCGACAATGGCGACGACCCACGCCGCGTAGGCCGGGTTCAGCCGGTCCCCTCGTTCGAGGATGAACTTATCGAGGGTCGTTCCGTGGACCCACGCCATCACCGTGTAGAGGTTGCCATCCTGCCGGATCAGCTCCTGGGGCAGGACAACGCAGGGGTGGGTGAGCGTTGAGCCGATGGTGAGCAGGCGCTGAAGCCGCTGGAGGTCTCGCGAGCGGTGCGGTTCCTGCGACGAGAGTTTGATCGCCTTGATCGCCACGTCCCGCGGGTCCTGGAGGTCGCGGGCCTTCCATACCGTGCCCTGGGCGCCGTAGCCGACATGGCTCAGGAACTGGTAGCGTTGGGCGAGAGGTTGTCCGAACGGCTGGGGCATGGTTTACGTCCCGGCGATTGCCACGCGGAAACGCTGCTTGCCGACGATGAACTCGTCTCCAAGTTGCAGATATCGCTCTCCCTGGATCCGCAGGTACGTGCCGTTCGCCGACCGGCGGTTCTCCAGCACGATCTGACCCTCGCGCAGGGCGACCACGGCATGGTTCCGCGAGACGTAGAGGTCGCGAAGGACCACGTCGTTGTCGGGCCGTGTGCCGATGCGGATCGGCGGGCCGTCGAGCGGGTACCGCGCGTCGTCGTCGAGCTTGACCAGCTCCACCCGGCTCATGGAAGGGGCGTGTGCCGGCATGACGCTGCTCAGGGCAGATGCGGGCAGGTCGGACAGCCCCTCGTCTTCGAGGGGACGGCCACAACAGGGGCAGCGACGCGGGTTGCGGGTGTTGCCGCCGCGATTCGCCAGCGTCGCGGCGACCTCGCCGTCCTCGCCGGTCGGCGCGTCGCTGGTCCTCGCGGCTTTGTGCTTATTGAAGATGAATGACATAGGTGGTGCTCCAATCAGGAACCATTGAGTACTGTGGGAAGTTCGTGGAGGTAGCTGCCGGTGAGCGTGAGCGGGGACAGCGGGTCCGACGGAACATGTTCGCAGCGGGCGAGGGTCACCGAGACGTTGTCCCGGCTGCCCGCCTGGATCGCCTCGGAGGCCAGCTCGTCGGCGAGCCGGGAGAAGGCGCGCCGGCCGGCCAGCGCTTCGGCAATGGCCCGGCTGATCTCGGGCTCCGACAGACCGGCGACCAGCCCGTCGCTGCAGAGATACACCACGTCGTCGGGTTGAAGCTCGGCTGCCCGCAGGTCGATCTCGAAGTGCCGGCCGGAGCCGCTGAGACAGCGGGTGATCCGATTGGCGTGGGGATGTCGATCGGCGTCTTCCGCCGACAGCTCGCCTTCCTGCACGAGATCGCGAACGAACGAGTGATCGCGGGTCAGCAGTCGACTTCGCCCCTCCCGCCAGAGATAGGCCCGGCTGTCGCCGATCCAGAGCACGTAAACGCGCGGGCCAATGATCGCCGCGGCGACCAGCGTGGTGGCGCTGTCGACGAGCCGGTCGTCCTGTTCGGCCGCCGCCTGCAGCGAGGCCTGCGCTTCGTGGGCTCCGGCGGTCAGCGCCTCAATGATCGTGTCATCGGCGAGGGCCGGGCCGCCGGAGTTGATCAGCAGATGGCGGCGGAACCCGGTGGAGAAGAAGAAGGCGGCCATCTGGGACGCGACCTGCCCGAAACGGCTCCCGCCCACGCCGTCGGCGACGAGCAGCAGCACGCCCAGCAGCCCAGCCACGGGCCCGAACAGGATGGAGACCGTCGTGTCTTCAGTGTTCTGCCGCGCGCCCTGTTTGATCGATGTCGAGAGTGCGGGATTCATGGCTACCTCGTTTCAGCGTGGTTGTTGATCGTCCGGGACACGGTACCCAACCCCCGGTGAGCGCCCGGATGGGTCACGCCATGGGCGAGGGGATTGCGGCGGAGATTTTTCATCGGGGACGCGTCCACCGCGCTCGCCGCGAAGCAGGAGCTTGGCCAGGGCCACCACCGTGATCAGCAGCATGGCCAGGGCCGCGAGGCGCACGATGGGCGGGGCGTCGCTGAAGCCCCGGCGATAGCCGCGGGTGTCCATCGCCTCGCGGGCCAGTGCCACCGCCGCGATGACCAGGTCGATGGCCAGCCAGATCGCGCCCAGGGCCAGCAGGATGAGCGAGATCACGACCACCGCCCGCCGGATCACGGCGCCCCAGCCGGGCGGCCCGGGAGGCGGGGGCGCCGGCGTCCAGTGGTGCGGTCGATTCTGGAACGGATCGTTGGGGAACGGATGCTGGGTCACGAGTAGTACTCCTTGAGCAGTTCGCCGATCAACCGGGTGGTGACATTTGCCCGCGGGACCTTCAGCGCGCGGAGCTTCTTCTCGACGCGGTCCGCGAAGGACCGGTCGAGGCAGAGCACGACGATCGGCGGGTGACCTTCACCGAGAGCGTGGACGAGCGTCGCCACGCTCGTCGCCTCGCGGTCGGGGTTCGTCACGCCAATCTGCACGAGATGAACCTGGCCGTCGGAATGGCGGAACTGGGCGTCGATCCGATGACCCTGGGCGTCGACCTCGAACTTGCCCCGCCAACCCGCGCGGCGGTAGACGTCGTTCAGCGCCGCCGCGGCGACGTTGTGCAGCCAGCCGCCGTGGGTCAGCGGCGGCGGGGTCGATCCGCCGAGCTCAGCCAACGCGTTTTGGCCGAGGCCGGTCAGTTCGGGCAGTCGAAGCGGCGCCCCCCGTCCGCCGCTGAGTGTGTGGATGCGGACCAGGCCGCGCTGCTCGGCCTGCCGGACAAGCTGCCGGCCCCGCTCCGGCGAGACCTCGAGAAGCTCATAGAGCGCCGTCGACTTCGGCGGCACGGGCCTGTTGACCGCCTCGAGCAGCTTCCGTATCGGCTCGGGCAGTTCACGATCGGAGCGGGCTCTGCCCGCCGGCGGCTCGGCCGGCTTGGAATCCACGCGGAACCGCGCGGCCGGAACCACTTGCAGGGAGTCGATGAACCGCTGCTTGTTGCGATCGAGGTCGGTCATGGCTCGCAGACCTCCGGTTGGGCTCCCGGTTGGGCCCCCGGTTGGGCCCCCGGTTGGGCTCCCGGTTGGGCCCCCGGTTGGGCTCCCGGTTGGGCCCCCGGTTGGGCCGGGAAGAGGATCGGCACCGGCAAGGGCCAGACGCTCGGAATGACCACCGTGGCCTTCCCTCGCGGGAACTGCTTCATCGCCCACGCCTGCTCGGCGGTCACGCCCATCATCCGCATCAGCAAGCGGTCGTCGTCGCGCCGCGGGCTGAAGGTGATCAGGTTCTCGAGGTTGCTGGCCAGGGCCGGACTGATCTGGTCGAACTGGTGGGCCACGATGCAGAGCCCGATGTTCATCTCGCGGGTGATCGTCGAGTACTGATCGAGCAGCGACAGCCCGCCGGGCGTGTCCCTGGAGCGCTGCGGGCCCACGATGGGCGTGGCGTCCTCGAAGATGAACTGCACGAACCGGTCGCGGCTCGCCGGGTCGCACCGGCGTCGCGTGAACAGCCAGGTCAGCAGGTACGTGCCCAGGAAACACAGGTGGTCGGGCGACAGGCCGCCCACGTCGACGATGAACAGCTTCGGCGTGGTGAACAGGCGTTCGGGCAGGTCGGACCGAACGTGATCGAAGACCGGCAACTGAGTGGCCAGGTCCCGCAGGGCGTTGAGAATCGATTCCTTGTACGTCGCCTCGCGCGTGCCGCGGCCGGGCCTGAAGTCCGCGACCTGTTCGATGAGCACCGTCAGGGAAGGCCAGATTCCGTGCGGAGACGTCGCGGCGAGCGATTCGAGCACATCCCGCAACAGCCGCTGGGCGGACATGATCCGGTAGGCCATCGCGAAGAGCGTCGTGATCGTGTTACGCCAGAGATGCTGCTCGACCTTCGGCGGCGGTTGGAGCAGCGACAACTTCAGCTCCGTCACCTTCAGATGGATCACCTGCTCGGCCATGCCCGGCCAGTCGGCGATCGTGCGCCAGGTATCCTTCTGGTCGAAGACCACAACGCAGGGCTTGAGTTCCGTTGCCGGCAGGGACATCAACTGGTAAACGAGCAGCTTCTCGAACGTGGTCTTGGCCATGCCGGTGGGGCCGACGCACAAGACGCCGCTCGCCAGGCGCTCGACCGGCAAAGGCAGTGCGTCACCGCTCGGCATCCGCCCGGAACAGAGCGACAACCGGTCGATGTCGAGTTGCCCGAGCGGCGGGTAATTGGCGTAGAAGGGATCGTTGGCCGCCTGGTAAGCGGCCTTCTTCTCATCCACCCGCATCTGCAGCAGCTCACGCAGGTACGGATCGGGGCAGACCTGGTGCATCGCCGCGAGCAGCATGTCCCCGCAGCTATCCTGGAACCGCAGTTCCGGTCGTTGCACCTGTCGCTGCAGACCTTCATCGAACCCGGTGGGGTTCGATTCGCCCTGAGATCGACGACTGTTCTGCTGGTCTCGTCTTCTCATCATTGCCAGAGCAACCTCCAAATGGTCCTGAGAACCCGGCGAATGGGTCCCGTCCGGATGCGGTCGATGCATTCGGTGCAGGCGATGACGTGGCCGACGTCTTCCACCGGAAGCACGGAGGCGCACTGGAGGCAGACCTGGCGGTGGCACAGCCCGCAGGTCGCCGCGTGCTTGTCGGTGCAGACGAGTTGATCGCAGATCGAGCATTGGCACACCTGCTCGAGTCGTTCGGGCGTGCACCGGCAATCAAGGCCTTGCACGAACTTCCCCTTGAAGGTGTTCCAGCTTCCGGCTTCGAGTCGGGTCACCATGGTCTCCACCAGCACCGCTTCACGCCCGCCGCGGTAGGCGGCATGCTCGACCTCGACGATCCGGCGGCCGGGGGCGG